>JBBSKR010000086.1:0-14277 GCA_038256135.1 Flavobacteriales bacterium
AGCCATTGAAGTATCCAAACTCATTATTGGAAAAATAAAAAACATTTAAAAAAATAAAATATGAAAAATTTACTAAAACTGACACTCGTTGTATTGCTTTTGGTTTCTTGTAAAGATGCTACTAAATCAGCTGCTTCGTCCGATTCCAAAATAGTGGGGGCCATCATTGACGAAATAATGGGTAAGAATGAGGACATAGATGAAAAATATGCGCTTTTATTAGAGGAATTAGGCACGAAAACGCTGCTCACCGATGACCAATTACTAGAAGCTATCCCTAAAAAAATAGGCAACCTAAGTATAGATAGCTCAGAAAACGGGAACGAAGTTCCTAGAATTACTTCGGATGAGACGGTTGTTGGAAGTTATGGAAGTAATATGGTTAGAATGGAAATTTTAGATGCTGCTGGTAAAAATGTTATGGGAGCTATAATCCCTTTGAAAATGTTACACCTCAACAAAGTAACCTCAGAGAATAATAATACGATTAGGTATTCAAAAAAAGTACGTGATGGCATATTGACTTTCGGTACTGATCGTAATGAGGATACTAAAGCAGATTACCGAACGGAAATTAGATTTCTCTACGACAATCGCTTTTATGTAACGCTGGAAGGCAAAGGAATGAATGTAGATGAACTTTGGGATACTTTAAAACTTGATGATTTCAAAAGGTTTAAGGAATTAAATAACTAGGCTATACGACCATGGAATTCTTTGATTCACTTACTCAATCTCAAATAGCGGGCATTATTTTACAATTGGCAGTACTACCCTTTTTATGTATCGCATTACGGCGTTGGTGGTGGGCAAAACAATCGGTGCATTGGCCTAAAATTAGTGGCACAGTCATAAAAGGAATAGAATTTCGAATGCCTCGAAGTTTAGATTTTTTATATACTTATGAACTAAATGGAATTACCTATAAAGGAGATAAACCCTTTTTTTATAATTCCCATAAAACTTTCAATGTCAAGAAAGTATCTGAGTTAATGGATAATTATACTGAAGGAAAACAAGTTGTGGTGTTCTATAATCCATCAAACCATAAAATATCAACATTGGAACCTGGCAGAAAAGACGGCGTAAACGGTACATCACTACTGTTACTATCACTTTTTTTCTTGGGTTTCCTATCCTATAGCTACCCTAGTTTAATAACTGAAATAATAGATTACTTTTTATAAAGATTACGCTCTAACTCATAAAACACGTTTATCATGAAAAAAACACTTTTATCATTGATGCTTTTAGCTCTCCAAATCAGTAGTGCACAATCCTTGGCTAAAGTAGAAAACCACCCATTAAAAACAATGGATTTGTTATTGTTTACTTTTGGCATGGAGCAACCAATAGCTATTGGAACAATCTCAAATTCTGGAGAACTGAATTTCAATTTTCCAAAAGATATAAATTTTATTTCTGATGAAGCAAAAGCAAATACTTGGTCAGATGCGGCTTTTACCTTATTCTCAAAATGTGATACTAGTTATGATATTCTTTCAGAAGAAGAAAATGGCAAAGCAGTTGGTGCAGGCAATATTTCACTAAGTACAAAAGAAAATCCCTATGTTGGATTATTATTTATGGTTACCGATGAAAATTTGGTCCCTTGGATAGAAGATTCCTATTCCAATAACGCAATTGTAGGTTCCTATTTTGAATTGGTGTATATGGAATCCGATTTTAAGTATCAAGGTGAATGTGCGTCCACAGTTACCAATACAGAAACTGATACCATTGAAACGCAATATACTTATGATTTACAGCTAAAAGCCGGGTTTAACTTTATTGAATATAAAATTGAAAGTATCATGGAACATGAAGTTCCAAGTATGTATGAAGAAGGTGTTTTCGATAAAATAGCCAAACCTGGTAAAATAGTGGTCTCTTCATCACAAGCAACACCGCCAAATTCCAAGTGGATTGGTAAATATTTTTTTTAATTCTAATCTTTAGAACTGCGGTACAATATTAAAATTTGAAATATGTATAAATTTCGTATGAAATTGAACTGCAAATTATCTGATTCTTCTATTGGGGAACCACGCAAAATATACCAGGGGTAGTAACCGCTTTCGGTAATTCATTGAAAGAATTAAAAGAGCGCTTAAAAGTTGCATTTGATGATTATATCAAAGTTGCCGAAGAGGATCAGGAAGATTGGGTAAAGGATGTCAAGAAAATGACGGATTGGGATTATCAGATGAATCTTCAAGCCTTTTTTTATTTGATTCCGGAGGTCAAAATTTCTGCGATTGGGAAAAAGGCTAGAATCAACGAATCATTAATGCGACAATATGTAACTGGTAAGGCTGCTGCTTCCGAAGAACGGATAAAGCTTATTGAAAGGGCGATTCATGAATTGGGGAGGGAGTTGCAATCTGTGTCTTTCTAATTAAAAAATAGGTTATTGTTTCAAATCAAAACCAAGAATTTCAAAATACCTATAATTAGTTTATGACGACGCTTCGCATTCAGCTACCAATTTCAGTCCCAAATCTTATTGAAAATGAAGGAATTCACATTTAGGGTTAGCATTTTTTTTAAAAGAATCAATATAAAACCTATTCGTAAATTATATTATACCAACGATAACTAAAAATATAAGTTAGATGGATACGAAAGAATTATTAGGAAAGGAATTAAGTAACCTGTATGCAATTACAAAACAGGTAAATCATTTTTTTGATGGGAACGATATTAGTTTTTTGACTGAAAGCAGACAACATACTGTGATGAAGTATGTAAAATTAAGTTGTAAAAATGAACAAGACGTTGCAGAGGTTTTACGTACAATAAATATAAACCCTGGAAATACTACAGATTCTATCATCAATGAAATTACCGAAAATCTTCATGACATTACCATTCAAAAAGACAGTACCGATGAGTTGAAAAGTATGGGATATATAATGTCTTTCAATAGATTGATCAGTTATCATGAAGCTAATATTAAAAATATTGAGTATTTATTGGATGAAATTGGTGATTTGAGGATAAACTAAGAATTGTGATTAAATGATGGTAGTTTTGAAGTTTTCATCTATAAAAAAATTATAAGCACTTACTAACATTTGCTTTCTGATACCAAAATATTTTTAAATTTGGGAACCATCCAAAATTCCAAAATGACTGAAAACATAAAATCCATGTTCAGTAAAATGAACGATGAAACTCGCGAAGAAGCATTAGATTGCCTAATGGCCGAGTTTAAACAGCATAGTGCTAAGTACATTAGGAAAAACTGGATTATTGGTGGTAGGATACCGGAAGAATATCAAGAAAAAATAGTTCATATTTTTCAAAATCTTTTAAGGACCCAGCTGTATAAGCTTAATGAAATAAAAGTGAATTTATAGTTCTGAAGGCGTGAAGTTTCCTGAGATTAAATAAGGTAAACTTATTGTTTCCGGCATCGAAATATAATCGGTATTATTTTACAATTTCCCGTAACTTTACTTGTACAATTTTTACCTATTCTTTTTGTACGCCATCATTGACATAGAAACTACCGGTAACGGAATAAAAGGAAACAAGATTACCGAAATTTCCATTTTTAAATATGATGGCCATGCCGTGGTAGACGAGTACACCTCGTTGGTAAATCCACAATGTGAAATTCCGTCATTTATTACCGGACTCACCGGAATAGACAACAACATGGTTCGTAATGCCCCATTATTACATGATATAATTCCCCAAATAGAGGCGATTACCAAAGACACCATATTTGTAGCCCATAGTGTGAATTTCGACTATAATGTCATTAAAAACGAATTGAAACAACTGGGAATTGGTTTCTCAAGAAAAAAACTTTGTACCGTGCGTCTTTCAAGGAAGTTACTGCCCGGATACCACTCTTACAGTTTAGGAAAATTGACCGCCGCGTTGGGCATACCCTTAACGGACAGGCATAGGGCCAGAGGTGATGCCCATGCCACGGTGCTCCTATTTCATAAACTATTGAGAACAAAAAATGCGGATATTGTTTTTAAGGAATTTTTAAATGCCCGATCACAGGAAGCTACATTACCGCCTGCTCTGCCCAGGGAAGAATTTGAAAAACTTCCAAGTACCACAGGAATTTATTATTTCAAGGATGCAAAAGGTAAGATCATTTACGTAGGAAAAGCGATCGATATAAAAAAAAGGGTTCTTGGCCATTTTTACGATAAAAAAACAAGGGAAGTCAGCCTTTGTGCTGAAACGGCCTTTTTGGACTACGAGGAGACGGGCAATGAACTCATTGCCTTGCTGAAGGAGTCGGCAGGGATAAAACACCATTACCCCAAACATAACAGCGCACAAAAAAGAACGATACAGCACTATGGTATTTTTAGCTATGAAGATCGCAATGGAATTATTCATTTGGCCTTTAATAAGGTGAAAATGACGCCCAATCCATTGGCCACTTGCTACAGCCCTACCGAAGCAAGAGCGTATTTAGAAACAGTTTGCAGTACATTTGAGCTTTGCCCTAAGTATTGCCATCTTCAAGAAAATGTAACCAACTGCTCGCATTATAAGATCAAACAATGCATCGGCATTTGTTCCGATCCAAATATGGTTTTGGAGTACAACGCACGAGTGCGAAAGGCAATAGCTGGTATCAAAGAAATCCGATCAGATCTGATAGTCAAAACCAAAGGACGCCATGTAGATGAAATCGCCATTGTTTTGATTAGGAATAACAACTATACCGGCTACGGATTTATTCCTAAAAATATTCCTATTGAAAGATTCGAGGATATTGAACCGTATGTCATCAATCAGAAAAATACCTTGGAAACACAACGTATCGTTGAAAATTATGTTCTAAGAAATCCTGAATTGATCTATGGCTTTGATTATCAAAAAGTCTGTTGAAGTAGGAGACTGTTTGGGTTTTGTCATTGGAATTTTTATAGGTCTTTTTTTGATTTAGTTTAAGGCAACCCCAACGGTTCGGGGTTAAGGATAGCAGGGCAATCGTTCAATCCCGAAATTTCGGGATAACGAAGAAATGTACAAAAAGGGCCATAAAAAATCTTGATAAATTTCCAAACAGTCTCTAAGGTTACTTCTTCATTTTCTTATACATTTTAAAAACAAAAAGTAACCATACCATAAAGACTATGGATACGAAAATTGAATATATAAGAACAAACTCCACTACTTCCTATATTTTAGGTAATTCATAAAACCAAGAATGGTCGGTGCCCAAAAGGCGATGAAAATAGCATCCAATTTTTTCCCTGACAAAAAGAGTACTTCAGAAACTATTATAATGGATACAACTACCAATAGCATAATGCAATTCATTAGGCCAATACGATCAATAAAATTTTTAAACATCGTTATAATGGATATCCTACTTAAAGGTATTATTTATTCGATTCTTTTTTTAACTCTTTTTAAGTTTTTTTTAACACTTTACGACAACTTAACGAATTGCTCCGATTTAATACAAATTGCTAAAATTAAGGTTGCATTTTTTGATGAATACAGACTTCTATCAATTATGTAAAAAAACTCATAAGGTCGACGGACAGACATAATCGGTTGTAGGTACGCCTTCCTTTTTAAGTGCCCCATAACCTCCGGTTATATCTAAAAGATTATGAATACCACGGCTCTTTAATATAGAAGAAGCAATTACCGAGCGATATCCTCCAGCACAATGAACCAGAAACTCACCATCTTCAGGAAATTCTGCCAAATGTTTGTTCAATTCACCCAAAGGGGTGTTTTCTGCATTCTTAACATGTTCGCTGGCATACTCCCCCGTTTTGCGCACATCAAAAACCGTAACATTTTCCATTTCAATCTTAGTTTTAGCCTCTTCCGCACTAATAGAATTTAGCTGATCTATTTCGTTTCCGGCTTTTATCCAAGCTTTAAGACCTCCTTTTAAATAGCCGATAGTTCCATCAAAGCCAACCCTTGATAATCGGGTTATGGCTTCTTCCTCCCTACCTTCGGGTATTACTAAAAGAAGCGGTTGTTTGGTATCAGCAATCAAAGCTCCTACCCACGGAGCAAAATCCCCATTTAGGCCAATGAATATCGATCTGGGAATATGGTTTTTTACAAATTCGTCTTGATGCCGTACATCCAACACCAATGCCTCCGTTTCGTTTGCCACCAATTCAAACTCTTTTGGTGAAAGCGCACGCGTACCACGATCTAATACTGTTTTGATATCCTCATAACCTTCCCGATTCATTTTGACGTTTAGCGGGAAATATTTAGGTGGAGGCAACAAGCCATCCGTAACTTCCTCAACAAATTCCTTTTTGGTCATATCCTCCCTTAACGCATAGTTCACTTTCCTTTGATTGCCTAAGGTATCTACAGTTTCCTTCATCATATTCTTACCACAGGCAGACCCGGCACCATGTGCAGGATAAACAATTACATCATCGGCCAATGGCATTATCTTATTACGTAAACTATCATATAAGATACCCGCCAAATCTTCCTGAGTCATATTAACTACCTTCTGTGCCAAATCAGGTCTTCCAACATCTCCCAAGAACAGGGTATCCCCAGAAAAAATAGCATAATCCTTTCCATTTTCGTCTTTTAGCAGATAGGTCGTACTTTCCATAGTATGACCGGGAGTGTGCAAAACCTTTATAGTTAGTTTACCCAGTTTGAATTCCTGCCCATCCTCAGCAATTATGGCATCAAATGAAGTATTTGCAGTTGGGCCATACACTATGGGCGCCCCAGTCTCTTTTGAAAGGGTAACATGACCGCTTACAAAATCGGCATGGAAATGGGTTTCAAAAATATATTTGATTTTAGCATCGTCATTTTTTGCCCTGTCCATGTAAGGTATAACCTCCCTTAAAGGGTCTATGATAGCTACTTCCCCCTCACTCTCAATATAATATGCCCCTTGTGCCAAGCATCCGGTATATATTTGTTCTATATTCATTTTGTGCTGATTTTATTCTTTTATCAATGTAATCATTGTCATCAAATTACAAAGAATTATATCCTTTTAGTTCTTTTTGAACTTAGCTTTTCTACTATTTTCGTGAGCGACTTTGGCGGCCAATATCGGGACCTCAACAGGATTGTCAAAAAAATCCACAGCTTCTTTCGTTTTCACGAACAAGAACTCCCTATTCAATTCATTTATGATGCCGCTATGGAATATGATATCTCGTGTAGGCCCTATTGCGCCAGCAATGTAAAACTGCATTCCACTTTCATGGATTTCATAGATGAGCTTGGTCAACATATCGGCAGCGGTGGCATCGATATAGGTTATGGCCTCTGCATTTAGGATGACTCCCTTCAATGAAGCTCCCTTTAATTTAATATGCTTTAAAAGCTCCTTTTTGAAATATCCTGAATTCCCAAAATACAATTGGGCATCAAATCGAACGATCAGTAAATCATTGCGTACCTCTACCTCATCGGCAAATCGCTTTACATTTTTATAATAATCCGAATTCTTGATATTACCTATTTCCGCAAAATGAGGTTTGGATGTTTTGTAAACCATCAGCAATAAAGCACATAAAACGCCTAGTAAGATTCCTTCAGTAATCCCGATGAATAACGTTATGAAAAAGGTGACGGCTAAAATCATAAACTCATCCCTTCTATAACTCCACAGGTCTTTGGTATACTTTACATCGATCAGCCCGAAAACGGACACCATGATAATGCTAGCTAAAACTGCATTTGGAAGATACTGAAATAGGGGTGTTAGAAATAACAAGGTAAGCACTACCAAGGCAACACTGAACATTGCAGCTAAATTGGTTTTCGCACCTGAATCATGATTGATGGCCGATCTTGAAAAACTGGCGGTAACCGGATAACCTTGAAATAGGGAGCCGATCATATTTGAAGCGCCCAAGGCAATCAATTCTTGATTGGGCTTTATGGTCTCTTCCCTACTTTTTTCCTCTAGGGCCTTTCCAATGGAAATAGCTTCCAAATAACCCACAAGTGCCAAAGCCAATGCTATGGCCCATAACTGTTCAAAATCTGACCAATTTATCCTAGGAAGTACAAAATCGGGCAATCCCTTAGGCACATTGCCCACTAGGTGAACTCCATAGTTTTCCATTTGGAAAAAATAAACGCCAAATATTCCCAGCACCACTATGATCAATATAGCTGGAATGTTACTATTCCATTTCTTAAATGCGATCAGCACTACTATTCCTAGCAGACCGATGCCAAAATCGAACCAATTTGTTTCGCCAATTTTAAAAAAGATGTTTAGGACCAACTGATGGATTTTGTTGTTTCCAATCACTGAAATACCCAACAAATGTTTCAGCTGACTTAAAATAATAATGACAGCCGCAGCAGAGGTAAAACCACTAATAACGGGCTTCGACAGGAAATTTACCAAAAAGCCCATACGCAGCAAACCCAATAGCAATTGAATAGCACCCACCATAAGCGCTAAAACCACTACCATTTTTATGTAGTTTTCAACACCGGTAATCGACAAAGTTCCCAAACCTACTGCCACCAATAACGAATCCATGGCCACTGGGCCAACCGCTATCTTTCTTGAAGTACCTAAAAGTGCATAAGCCAAAACTGGAAATAAGGAGGCGTAAAGTCCGTGTACAGGAGGTAAACCTGCAATCATGGCATAGGCCATGCCTTGGGGCACCAGAACAATACCTACGGTTAGACCGGCCAGTAAATCCTTAATAAAATAGGATTTTTTATAGGTATGTACCCAAACCAAAAAAGGCAATACGTTCCTCACAGGACAAATTTAATCATTTAATAAAGCTTAGCGCATCGATTGTGGGCAACGGGGTTATGCATCCTTTAGCCCATCGAATTCCAACTCCTTGTAGTCCACCTCATCTGCAACGGATGGAACATTCCCCATATAATTTTTCCCTCTCAATTTTCCCACTGGATGCGCCACTAAACCATTATCGGGATAGGGCTTTATTACCGAATTAATAGTGTTTTTCACTTCCCCCTTTTGCCCCAACCACAGCACTGCCTCCTCGTCAAGAAGTACTAACGGCATCCGGGGACCTTTCAATTTAGGATTGTTATGGATTTTTGTCATAAGGGCATTGCCCACCGTAGTTACGATGGAAAATGAGATAAGGACACCCCCATCATCTGGGTTTGTCCATTGCGACCAGAGGCCGGCAAGTGCTAAAGGCTCTTTGCTTTTTTGCTGGATAAAAAAAGGATATACTTCATTTTTATAATGATGATGTTCATAAAATCCATCTACATAAATAATACATCTGTTTTCCTTTGCCGCATCCCTAAAGGCAGGTTTTTCAAAAATGGTTTCACCCCTTGCATTCAAGGTACTGTTCCAAATTTTTTGTTGCTGCTGGACATTTTTTACCCAATGTGGCACCAAACCCCAAGTGGCCACAGTGGGGTAAAATGGGTCTTCGTTGGTATATATAAGTACGTCTGGATGCGTAAACCCCGAAGCATGATGAAGGGGCAAATCGGTCAGCGGCACAAGTTTCTCAATAATTTCCTCGATCGCTTTAAGATCCTCATTTCTCCTTGCCCTTTTCAACTGGGCCTCTAAACTGGTTTTGATATCGTAACACATGGCTACTACTTAATAATTACATTGGCTTTAAAGCTACTTGAAAGGTCATAGGGGTAGCATCCAAACACATAAATCCTGTATCCAAATGTTCTTGTGCCACAGCATACGGATAAAAAGTGATGGGTTCTATACAGACCATATTGGGTACTTCTGTCCATAGCATAAAATGGTTAAATCCTTCAGTTTCGATATGTAATCCCCGTTCGTCTTTTAAAACGATGGAATTGGTATCCGGTACCTGAAATGCCCTACTGCCTACCGCCATAATCTCAGGAATCGATATTTCCTTATCGCCTGCCGAAATAATGGCATTTTCCGACCTGAGCATAAAAGCAGGATGGTACCCCAACATAAAAGGCATACCTTCTTCCCCAGATATAGTGAATGTTATAATCAATCCATCTTGGTTTAGTTCGAACGACTTTTCAAATTCGAAGTCATAGGGCCACTTCAGTTTTTCTTCGGTGGACTTGTTAGGGTATTTGGAATTTAGAACTGCCTTATCAGCTGTATATTTCTTTTTGAAAACGGCTTTATGATCCATCTTTTCAGTCAAAACATAATTCATCTCCCTTAAGAATCCGTGCTGATCTTGAGTTGCATTGCCTTTGGGAGTTTTTACCTTGAAATTAGCCTCATTGGTCGGTCCGATGATAGGGAACATTTCCGTATCTACATTTCGCCAACCTGGATTGCCCTTTTGGTGCATGAACTCATAACCCGCGACCTGGTAACTTACCAGTTCACCCGCATCGATCTCAACGCTATGATTTCCAACTTTAAGTTCCGTAATACTACTCATTGATCAATCTATAAATTAATAGGGCCGTTCTTTTGGTAAGGGCTTCGATTGTATTCAAATTCACGGTTTCCTCGGGGGTATGTGCCCCATTCCCCATAGTCCCCAACCCGTCCAAACAATCCACATACTCCGCCACAAATGAGGTATCGGCTGCACCTCGTTTTCCAGGATCATAGGCAAGCACTTCACCTTGCCCCAAATCAAGACTTACTTCATTCAACTTGCCCAGTAAGGCGAGGTTGCCTTCCGTTGGCTCCATAGCCGGGTAGCTATCGGTAAAACTTATGGTCGCTGTCGTTTGTGGTAGATTATTATCTACAATAACTCGCATCTTTTCCCTAGCCCGTTCCTTTTGCTCTTCGGAAATAAATCGGAGTCCACCCCTAGCCTCTGCCATTTGGGCCACCACATTGCTTTTACCAAAAACGGTTCCTTTACTGGTCATATCATCAAACTCCACAAAAGTCCCTCCCATTAAAGTTCCCGGATTAAACGTCAGTAAATCTTCCCCTTTTACATCGGTGTAGAATTCGTTCAAAATTCTAGCCATTTCAAAAATAGCCCCTGCCCCGGTATTTTCACTGAATACGCCAGATGAATGCGCTCTTTTCCCCATGGTTTCCAATTTCCAGCCCGAAGCTCCCCTTCTTGCCACAGTGGCATAGCTAAATCCTGTGGATGTTTCAAATCCCAAGGCAATATCGCTCCGTTTCGCCGCATCAATCAAATCTTTACGACTCTCTTGCAACGGGTCTCCCGTACTTTCCTCATCGCCCGTAAAAGCGACGATAATCTGCGCATCCTTCAATAATCCAATTTCTTGTAGCGCCTTTAAGGCATAAAGTACGATTACATCGCCGCCTTTCATATCATTACCACCAGGTGCATGGGCCGTGGAATCAGTTACCATTTCAAAGGCTTGGAAGGGACTATCCTCCTCAAACACGGTATCCAAATGACCTATTAACAATAATTTCTTCCCTTTAGACCCTTTAATTTCAGCAAATAAATGACCTGCCCTATTCATTGCTGACGGCATGGGCATCCAGGTACTTTCAAAACCTATTTCTTCAAAGGCATTTGCAAATTCCTTCCCAACTTTTTCAACCCCCTTTAGATTTAAGGTGCCACTATTGATATTTACAACTTTCTCCAAAAAAGAAATTGCCTCTGCATTATTCTGTTCGATGTTCTTAACAATTTTCTTTTCGTTTCTGGTTAATTTCTGGGCATTTGCTCCTATCAATATAAACGCCAAGGTGAGGGTAAGGAATAACTTTTGATGCATGTTGTATGTTTTACATCAAATTTACCAAAAAGTGCGATAACAAAATATGAAAAGGAGAATAAGCATTTTAAAAAGGCAGCTATTCAAATCGAATGGCCTTCACCGGAGTAATTCTAGTAATGATATACGATGGGATCAATAGCATTAATAGACATAGTGCCAATACCCCTACGTTTAAAAGGATGACCGTCCACAAATCTATACTGACCGGAATATATTCGATGTAGTACTCTTTGGGATTTGGAAACTTAAACATCCGGAATTTTTCTTGTAGCAATATAATTCCTAAACCAATCAGGTTGCCCCAAAAAAGACCCACTGCAATAAGATAAGCGGCGTTATACAAAAAGACCTTGCGAATGCTCCAGTTGGTCGTACCCAACGCTTTTAAGATACCGATCATGGGTGTTCGCTCCAAAATAAGGACCAATAAAGCGGTTATCATATTGATGCCACCAACGATAATCATGATACCAATGATCAGGGCGATATTAAAATCGAAAAGCCCGATCCATTCAAAAATCTTATAGTACTTATCCTTGATGGTCTTGGTGTCCAAGCTAGCTACTATTTCACCATATATTAGATTGCTTTTTTCGTCGATATCCTCGAAACTATTGAGGAATACTTCAAAATTACCCACCTCGTTTTCGGTCCATTTGTTCATGCGTTGAATGTGACGGATATCTATAAAAATATAAAGTCCGTCAATCTCCTCAAATCCACTATCGTAGATACCGGTGATGTTAAATTTGCGCTGGTTGGGAATTTTATCGGTGGCGTCGTCCCTTAGAAAAAAGGTAAAGAAAGAATCTCCCACTTTTAGATTCAATCGGCTGGCCATTATCTTGGAAATCATAGCTTCCGAATTCAGCTCACTATTATAGTTGGGCAATGCGCCCTCCACCACATATTCCTCTAATGCCGACCAATTATAGTCCTTACCCACGCCTTTGGCAATAATACCCTCAAAGGTTTCTTCGGTTCTGATGATGCCTGCTTTGGTAGCCACAGCCTGAATATGGACAATACCGTCCACCAGATTGAACTCAGGGTAAAACTCTTGTTCGGTACTTACCGGAACCACAGAAACCTCAGAATTATTATTATCGTAATTGTAGATTTGAACATGACCATTGAACGCGGTCACTTTTTCGCGTATTTTTTGTTTTAGTCCCAAGCCGGTTGCAATGGCGATCAACATCATGATGACACCAATAGCGATTGCAGCGATCGCTATTTTTATTATTGGTGCGGATATACTAATTTTATGCTCCTTACCTTTTATAAGCCGTTTGGCAATAAAATATTCTAGATTCAAATGATGTTATTTTTATCCAATTTCAAAAGTACAGTTTTATTATGGTTTTTGGCATTGGCCACCTGTGGAAACCCAACGGAGAAACCTGTTGAAAAACCGGAAACGATAGTACAATCCATACCAGCCGAAAATGAGAATCCGGTTGTGGTTGCAGCAAATAGAACGGGTGAATACCTACCCCTATTAAAGGGGAAACGCATTGCCGTTGTAGCCAACCAGACCAGTGTTATTTTTAAACAGAAAGCTGAATCAATTCGTGCGGATTCGGTTTCGGTAATGAGTGATCCTGCTGAGCAAATGATGTATACCCATTTAGTGGATTCTTTGCTTGCCCTGGATATTGACATTAAAAAAGTATTTGCGCCTGAACATGGTTTTAGGGGCCAGGCCGATGCCGGGGAACATATTAAGAACAGCATCGATACCCAAACGGGGCTGCCGTTGATTTCACTCTACGGAAAAAATAGAAAACCCAGCCAAGAACAACTGGAAGGTATTGACCTCGTTCTGTTCGATATTCAAGATGTGGGGGTGCGATTTTACACTTATATCGCCACCTTACAATTGGTTATGGAAGCCTGTGCCGAAAAGGGAATCCCCGTTATGGTCTTGGATCGGCCCAACCCTAACGGACATTATGTTGACGGACCAACTATGGAAGCAAAACATACCGGATTCTTGGGAATGACTCAAATTCCTTTGGTATATGGCATGACCATAGGGGAATATGCCAACATGATCAACGAGGAAGGTTGGATGGAGAATAGCAAAAAAGTAGCCTTGACCGTAATTCCCCTTGCCAACTGGAACCATGAGACTTTCTACAGCTTGCCTATACGGCCTTCCCCCAATTTACCTACTGATACTGCCATCATCCTATATCCCAGCCTCGGACTTTTTGAGGGTACCAATGTAAATGCAGGCCGCGGAACCGAATATCAATTCCAACGGTATGGGGCCTCATTTTTAGATGCATCCGTTTATGATTTCACCTATACTCCCAAACCTAATTTTGGTTCCAAGAGCCCTAAGGAAGAAGGTAAATTATGCTATGGAAAAGACCTTTCCAACACTCAAAGAATGAATCAAGTGACCTTAGTATATGTGATCGATGCTTACACGAATTCAACAGATAAAAGCAAAGTGTTCAATACCAGTGGCTTTACAAAGCATGCGGGTACCGAAATAGTGCAACAACACATAGAAGCTGGACTTTCAAACACAGAAATCAGGGAATCATGGAAATCGGATTTGGAGAAATTCAAAAAGGTTAGGGAGAAGTATTTACTTTATTAATGTTC
>JBBSKR010000087.1:0-14220 GCA_038256135.1 Flavobacteriales bacterium
CGCATTCTTCCTTGGGTGCAAGTGACGCAGGAAGTGGTGTGGCAACAATCCTTGAGGGGGTAAGGGCCTTCCTAAGAACGAACCCTAAGCCCAAAAACGATATTATTATCCTCATTTCGGATGCTGAAGAATTAGGACTGAACGGGGCGGATTTATTTGTTGATCAACATGAATGGCTAAAGGATGTTGGCCTGGTTCTAAATTTTGAAGCACGAGGAAGCGGTGGTTCCAGCTATATGCTAATGGAAACCAATAGAGGCAATAGTCATTTAATAAAGGAATTCATAGCCGCAAATCCTGAGTTTCCTGTAACAAATTCTTTGGCATACAGTATTTACAAGATGCTGCCCAACGATACCGATTTGACGGTCTTTAGGGAAGATGCGGATATAGAGGGCTTTAATTTCGCATTCATTGACGACCATTTTGATTATCACACGGCCAATGACAGTTATGAACGGTTGGATCGTAATACCTTGGCCCACCAAGGAAGTTACTTAATGCCCTTATTGGCCCATTTTAGTAATGCCGATTTAAGTGGATTGAAAAGTTTAAGGGACAACGTGTATTTCAATGTGCCATTTTTTAAAATGGTCACCTACCCTTTTGAGTGGATTATGCCAATGCTACTGCTGGGCAGCATTGGTTTCATCATCCTGTTGACTTTAGGCTTCAGAAAAAATGTTTTGAACTGGAAGGATATTTTAAAAGGGTTTATACCCGTTTTATTTTCCTTGATTATCAATGGCTTGGTCGGATTTTACAGCTGGTCCCTCCTAAAATGGATCTACCCCGGTTATAAAGACATCCTACATGGATTTACCTATAATGGCCACGCTTATATTATTGCCTTTACCCTATTCTCCATAAGTACTTGTTTCTATGCATATCATCGGTTTAGAGTGGTGAAAACCGCTAACCTTTTGATAGCACCAACCTTTTTATGGCTGCTAATTTGTGGGTTCATCTCGATTTATCTTAAGGGTGCGGCCTATTTTATCATACCCGTGTACAGTGTATTGGTTGCTGTATATATTCATATCAATCAAAAAAGTGCCAATCCATATTTATTAGCTTTTTTAGGCATGCCCGCCCTACTTATTTTGTCGCCTCTAGTAAAAATGTTTCCGGTAGGTTTAGGCCTTAAAATGATGGTGGCCACTACCCTATTGACCACACTTATCTTTTTTCTATTGTTACCCTTGTTTTCCAGATACCGAAAAAAAGGAGCATTGGCATTTTTAAGCTTTTTGCTTTTTGTGGGCTTCATGGTTTCGGCACATATGAGATCTGATTTTACGAAAGAAAGCCCTAAGCCTACAAGTTTATTGTACGTTTTGAATGTAGATGAAGAAAAAGCGATTTGGGCTACTTATGAGCATGTTCTATCTGATTGGACCTCACAATTTCTCACCGATACTGAAATGGCCAACGGGACTATTTCCGAAAATACCGTCAGTAGTAAATATGGTTCTAATTTCACTTATACTACAGAGGCAACTATAAAGAATATTGCGGTTCCAAAAATAGAGATTCAATTGGATACCATTATTGCCGCCACGCGAAAATTACGGATTTGCATTACTCCGCAAAGACCCATAAACCGTTTGGAGGTTTTTACCAATGAGGTTGAATTTCAAAAAGCGGATATCAATAGTATTCCCCTTTCTGATTATTATTTAAAAAATAGACCTTCTAGAAAATTAGTAACCCACTATATTAGCGATATGAAGTATACCGAACTTAACCTCGAGATTCCCATGGATTCAAAATTGGAGTTGACCATATACGAAGCTTCCAATGATTTATTGAACAATACCAACTTCTCGGTGCCAAAAAGGCCAGAAGAAAACATACCGATGCCGTTTGTACTTAACGATGCCATTGTAACCATTAAAAAAATAAAGTTTGATTAAAAAAATAGGCATTATTGGTTGTGGTTGGCTTGGTTTTCCCCTAGCAGAAGCGTTGGTAGCGGAAGGTTACATTATAAGTGGAACAACTACTTCAAAAGAAAAACTGACAAGGTTAAGAAATAAAGGTATCGATCCGTTCCAAATTTCCATTTCAGAACAACAAATTGATGGGCACATTTCAGAATTTTTAGATACGGCATCTGTACTGATAATAAATATTCCACCAGGCCTAAGAGGTAAAGGCCCTAAGGAAAGTTATATTGACAAAATTACGTTACTGTATGAAGCGGTTAAAAAGTCGACGGTTGAAAAGGTCATTTTTGTAAGCAGTACATCTGTTTACGGTGATGTAGCAGGCACGGTTACGGAACAAACCAAGCCAATGCCAAGCACTGAATCTGGTAAGCAACTATTGGCATGCGAAAACCTGTTTAGAACTGATACGAATCTAAACACAACCATCATACGCTTTGGCGGATTAATTGGTCCGGGGCGGCATCCAATAACAATGCTAGCCGGCAAAGAAAATCTGAGCGGAGGTAATGCCCCTATCAACCTAATCCATTTAGATGATTGCATCGGTATTATTAAAGCTATTATTGAAAAAGAATACTGGGATCATATCTTGAATGCGGTATATCCCTTCCATCCTACAAAAAAGGAATATTATACGGAAACAGCATTAAAAAGAGGACTTATACCGCCTCAATATCAGATAAAAAGCCCTAAATATAGTAAATTAATCAGTACCTGTAGTCCTTTTCTTAATAATAAATATGCTTTTTTGACCACACTAAATTAAATCTACACCACAAAAAATGACGATTTCACAACAAAAACAGATTATTTAAGTTAATACATAACTGATTTTCAGGTGCTTATCGACGTATGACGTATCTTTACATGAAATATAAAACCAAAATGTCATGGAAAAGTCCAAATTAAGGGATAGGGTTTTAGTAGAATTAGAGAAACTCATATCAACAAGTTGTAAGAATCCAACAGGTTCCAAGAAGTACGAACAATTGCATATTGCATTATTGAAAAAATACTATAAAGCCACGAATGTGTACATAGATTACCACCGTCATAGAATACAAATGGAGGTGATACAAGATGAAAGTTTGTACGATTCAAAAGGTGTAAACACTTATTTACCAACTATTTACACTAATTTACTTTTCATAAGTTTACGAGACTTTTTAACAGCCTGTATCGAAAAAGATAATAAAAGTATCGGTTTCTATGCGCAACTATTGAATTCTTTTAGTAAAACCAAAAATAATATGGAACTGGCGTAAACCCAAAACCATTACTACAATTTGAGAAGGCGCTTTAAAGGCGCCTTTTTCACTAAATTATATTTAAGGCTTTTCTTAACAGGAGCATACAAAATATTTTAATAGTTTAGCGCACTTTAAAAAGAAACAAAAAAATGAAAAAAACAGTACTAATCCTGCTAATAGCTGTATTATTTTCCGGCAGTTATGGATTTTCACAAACGAAATCAGAATTAGAGAAACATTATCAAGCGTTTTATGACCAAATGCGATTACAGGGTGATATTGATGGCGTAATCAACGCTTTGACCCATTTAAATGTTCTTTCGCCTTCAAAAGAAAGAATGGACACCTTGGCGTATATTTATGCCAATGATAACCAACATTTACAGGCGCTAAACACCATTGGAATCGAAAAGGTGGATTCGGATTCCGATCTCGCCGTTCAGGTAAAAGCGATTTCATTAAAATCATTAAACCAACCCAAAAGGGCATTGGAACAATTTGAAATATTAAATACAAGGGATTCCAACCCATATCTAGCCTATGAATTAGCAGACCTAAAAGTACAATTAGGTGACAATGCAGGCGCCATGAAAAATGTGGAGTACGGTATGGCCAATGCAACCGATGACATGAAATATGCATTCTATGAACGTCAACAGCCGTATGAAGTACCTTTAAAAGCAGCCTTCTTACATATAAAAGGGCTTATACAATACAATATGGATAAAGACAATATTACTGAGGCTATTGCGACCATCGACCAAGCCTTGCAAATGGATCCGAACTTTAACTTGGCAAGCTTATCTAAGCAGGCGTTGACTTCTAGAAAAGATGCTCCCGTAGAAAAAAAGGAGTAGTATACACTCTTATTTAAAAAAACGGACCGAGATGGTCCGTTTTTTTATTTCATTTTTAATCGATTCAACAAAAGGCTATCCTTTTCACTCTTTAGTATTACCAGTTCGTCAACTAATTCATTGGGCACAACAATGGAGAGCACATAATGTGCAATTTTCCATTTCCCGTTTTCCTTCTTTAGTACCCCCGAACCCCTACAGATTTTCATTTGTGTATCCAAAAGTTCATCGAACCAAGCAATATTAGAATCTTCGCTTAGATAGATATTGCGTTCCACACTGGTAAAACTCCAAGCGTTGCCCTTATCAAAATGTGGCTTTGCGTAGCTTATGAATTCATCTCGCTGCCAATTTTCGACAGCATCTGTGCCAATAAAAACGGCATCTTGGGTCATCAGGTCAAAATAGGAATCAAAATCGGCCGAAGCTGCAGCAGCATGCCATGCATCCAAGGTTTCTGTAATTACCATTTTATCGCTTTTCTGTCCAAAAAGTAAAGGGCCGATAAGGAAGATTATAAGATTAATTCTTTTCATTTGTGCGTAATTCCTCAGGTAGCGTATTATTGACAACTACATTAAATTGGTTTCTAAGATCATTAAAAGCAGTAATCATTTCCAAAATGGATTCCTTCGGGTTCTGACGGTATTCCAAATCTCCCTTGGTCTTTAGTACATAGGTCTTGAATACTTTTTGTCTTCCTTTTATTTGGGGTATGTCAAACGCTTCAGGATATTCACCATTTTCCACTTTTTTCTGATTTTCTACAAGTTCCTCAACCGTAAGGACAAAATCTTCCCTAAACTCTGTTGTATATATCCTATCAAAACTTCTTTCCAATATGGCAAATTCCTTCCAGTTGTCTAAAATTGATTGCGCCTTTGGATCGACCCTAGTCATTTTGGGCAGGCTGTCTGTCACAATTTCCCAACCAGATTCCTGAACCTTTGCTGTATCAGATACGGCATCCCTACAGGAAAATACCAACATCGACACAATTAAAAAAACGAACATTTTAGACATAAGCGAATGTACAAATTTTAAGAAAAGGTATCTTTATGCGAGAATTCATTTAACGCTATTTTAAATGCCAAAATATATATTGATTATTGGAGCCTGTGGCCAAATTGGGACAGAACTAACTTTAGCACTTCGGGAGAAATTCGGAAGCGAAAAGGTCATTGCCAGTGATATCCGCGAAGGTAACCAAGATTTAATGCAGTCTGGACCTTTTGAAATATTGGACGCTACCAATTACGATGATTTGGAAGAGGTAATTGCCTATTACGATATCAGTGAGGTATATCTTATGGCGGCAATGCTGAGTGCTACGGCCGAAAAATTTCCGATGCGGGCATGGAACCTAAATATGAACTCCCTTTTCAATGTACTCAATCTAGCAAAAGAGAAAAAAATAGATAGGCTTTTCTGGCCCTCCAGTATAGCCGTTTTTGGCCCCAATACCCCAAAGGACGAAACACCGCAAAACACCGTTATGGAGCCGAGTACAGTCTATGGTATCAGCAAACAATCCGGTGAAAGATGGTGCGAGTATTATTTTAACAAGTTTAATGTAGATGTACGCAGTATTCGTTATCCCGGACTAATCAGTTGGAAGACCATGCCAGGAGGCGGAACTACGGATTATGCTGTAGAAATCTACCATAAGGCTTTGTCCGAAGGTTCCTATACCTGTTTTCTTAAGGCCGATACAAAATTACCCATGATGTTTATGGATGATGCCATAAGGGCCACCTTACAAATCATGGAAGCTCCAAGTGGGCATATCAAGGAACGATCTTCCTACAATCTTGCTGCCATGAGTTTTACGCCCAAGGAAATGGCGGAAAAAATCAAAACCTTCATTCCCAATTTTACAATTGATTATGCACCCGACTTTAGGCAAGCCATAGCCAATTCTTGGCCCAGTAGCATAGACGACTCAACTGCGCGGAAAGATTGGAATTGGCAAGCAGAATTTGACCTCCAGAAAACAACGGAAGTGATGCTGAATAATTTAAAAAATAGGACTTAATATTTAGTTTAAATACTAAACTTCAACCGCTTTTCAATGGCCATAACCATCGCATTGGCAATATCCTTGCCTGTGGCATTTTCAATGCCTTCAAGGCCTGGTGAAGAATTTACTTCCAATAAAAGTGGCCCTTTGTTGGAACGGATAATATCGACACCTGCAACCGCTAGGTTCAATACTTTGGCCGCTTTTAAGGCCAATTTCTTTTCCTCTGCCGTTATTTTGATGGTAGATGCCAAACCTCCTTGGTGGATATTGGCCCTAAATTCACCTTTTTGGGCTTGACGCTGCATACTCGCTACCACTTTGCCATTCACTACAAAACACCGAATGTCCTGGCCGTTTGCTTCCTTTATAAATTCCTGTACCAAAATATTGGTGTTGACACTTTTAAATGCATTGATAACACTTTCGGCTGCCTTGTTGGTTTCGGCCAAGACTACACCTTTTCCTTGCGTACTTTCGAGTAGCTTGATTATTAGCGGTGCCCCGTTCACCATTTTGATCAAGTCTTTGGTATCCATAGGTGATTTTGCAAAACCGGTAATGGGAATGTGGATATCGTTCTTTGAAAATAGCTGGGATGCAAATAGCTTATCCCTAGATTGGGCAATCGCCTCGGCAGAGTTTTGACAGTATACGCCTAGGTTATTAAATTGACGTATCAAGGCACATCCATAAAAAGTAACAGCAGGTTTTATACGTGGGATTACCGCATCAAAATCCTTTAGAATATTACCTCCACGATACCGTATCTCCGGAGAGTGCGCATCGAGCTTCATATACGCCTGTTCCACATTGAGAAAAACAATTTCATGCCCCCTAGCTTCAGCGGCCTCCATTAATCTTTTGTTACTGTACAGGAGGGGATTACTAGCTAATAGCGCTATTTTTAATCCTGTTTTTTCCTTGAAATAAGGTGCATATTTCTTATTGACCTCTTTTTCCTCAAAGGATTGTAGCTGGTAGTCAAGCGCTGGATTCACCACAAATCGCTCATTCAGGGCTTCCCTTCCCAACAACATACGAAACTCCATTGTATCCCTATTGGCCAAGGTCAGTTCAATATCAAAAACCAGATCACCAATGGTCACCGGTGTTTTAATGACCAACCGCTCCTCTGATATACCCGATGAACTTTTTACCTTACGGCGATTTACCAACCTGGCCTGACACTGAATGGCAATACTTCGATTTTCCTGTAACGGACTTACCTCAAACTTGACCCATTCCTGGGCCCCCTTATGGAATATTTTATAATTGGTTGCTTGTATAGAGGAAGTTTTTGCGCCAGAATCTACCCTAGCTTTAATGGCAGGTATACCTAGTTCACTAAATACACACCACTCCTCACTACCAAGTATCCTCAAACCCTCCAAACTATTCTTCACTTTGTCCATTTGATATATGGAATTTTTCTTATTTCTTTCTTAACTCAAAAATATCGGTTCTTCTATCCCTAAGATTACGTACGGCTCCGAACTGGTTCAATTCACGCAAGAGACTTATATCAACATCTGCGATCAGAATCATTTCCGTATTTGGTGTAGCCTCGGCTTTGATACCATTGGTTGGAAATGAAAAATCACAAGGTGTAAAGACCATAGATTGTGCAAACTGAATGTCCATATTCTGAACATTGGGCAAGTTACCGACGCTACCGGCAATGGCCACGTAACATTCATTTTCGATAGCTCTGGCCTGTGCGCAATTGCGCACCCTTGAGTATCCGTTTTGGGTATCTGTCAAGAAGGGTATGAACAGAATGTCCATCCCTTCATCTGCCAAAAGGCGACTAAGTTCAGGAAATTCGACATCATAGCAGATCAGTATTCCAACTTTTCCGCAATCCGTATCAAAGGCCTTTAACTTAGTGCCACCTTGCATTCCCCACACTTTAGCCTCATCTGGAGTAACATGCAGTTTTTCGTATCGCTCCATACTGCCATCCCGACGGCATAGATACCCCACATTATACAGGCGCCCATCAATTATTTCAGGCATACTACCGGTAATGATATTGATATTATAGGAAATAGAGAATTCGGCGAATTTTTGAACGATTTCATCCGTGTGTTTTGCCAATTCCCTTATGGCATCGGGTGTAGTCATGTGGTTGTTGCCCGCCATTAAAGGGGCGTTGAAAAACTCTGGAAATAGCGCAAAATCCGATCGGTAACCTGATACGGCATCAATAAAATATTCGGCTTGCTGCAAAAGGTCATCAATGTCCTTATAGGACCTCATTTGCCATTGAATCAATCCTAAACGAATGATCGTTTTATTGACTGCGGCTTTTTTTGATGGCTTTTGATAGTAAATATTGTCCCATTCCATCAGTATGGCGAAGTCATTGGAATCTTTATCTCCTTGCAAATACCCTTTCATTACTTTAGAAGGGTGAAAATCATTACTAATTTGAAAATTAAGTACAGGATCATCAATTACCTTTCGCCTTACCTCGGCTATATATTGTTTAGGAGTAAGTTCTTTTGAATGCATATGATAGTTTGGCATTCGCCCACCAAAAACAATACTCTTTAAATTTAATTTTTCACAAAGCTCCTTACGGTAGTCATACAGTCTGCGTCCCAAACGCATTCCGCGATATTCCGGACTAATAAAAACATCGATGCCGTAAAGTACATCGCCCTCATCATCATGTGTATTAAACGTATCATTGCCAGTAATTTGCTTATAGGTGTGGTTATCCTCAAATTTATCGTAATCGACGATTATGGATAAGGCACAACCGGCCAACTCACCATTGATCTTTATGACCACTTGACCATCAGGGAATTTCTTGATCAATCTAGTTATTTCCCTCTCTGTCCAAATGGCATCATGCATATTAAGGTAAGATGAGTGCATCGCATCTTTAAGCTCCTTATAATCCTTTAGATCAAGGTACTTTAATTCAATATTTTCTATTTCTTCTATTTTCATTCAAATCTTTCATATTAGAACTGTGGGTTCAATCCGATATTAGGTTAATGACAAAACCTAATTATAAGATCAAGGCCAATTGGCCAGAACCTTAGTCGTAACAGTATGGGGTAATTTTACAATAATGGAAAGAATTTTTAATCTTCGTCTTCGCCATCAACCATATCCTCTGGATCAGGCTCTACAACCGCCTCTGGATCGTCATGCTCAAAATCCTCATAATCATCCTCATCATAATTTTCCATGGTGTATTCTAGTTTAGCGCTGATCTTTACCAAATACTTGGTATCCTCAGTAAGTACCTCAACCGCTTCTATACGCTCTCCTTGTGCGTTTCTAAAAGAAATAATGTTACGGTCATCATAACCATCGGGATATCTTTCTACCAATAGCTTGAGTACCTCCGGGGTCAATTTTTTAAAATCAACGATGACTCTTTTTAAATGTGCATTCTTGTCCATAATTACATGTCTAAAAGGTAAGCAAAAATCAAGGGGGCAACAATCGTTGCATCACTTTCAATTATAAATTTTGGGGTATTAATATCCAATTTCCCCCAGGTAATTTTTTCATTGGGCACTGCTCCAGAATAAGAACCATAACTGGTGGTACTATCACTTATCTGACAAAAATAGCTCCAAAAAGGGGTGTCGGTACGTTCCATATCCTGATATAACATAGGTACGACACATATGGGAAAATCGCCAGCTATGCCACCTCCTATTTGGAAAAATCCAATTCCGTTTTTCGAATTATCGGTATACCAATCTGCCAAAAAGGTCATGTACTCGATTCCCGATTTCATTGTACTGGCCTTCAACTCCCCTTTTAACACATAGGAAGCAAAAATATTGCCCATAGTGCTGTCTTCCCAACCCGGACAAATGATGGGCAAGTTTTTCTCCGCGGCTGCATACATCCAAGAATCCTTTAGGTCTATTTCATAATATTCCTCTAGCACCCCCGATAGCAACATTTTATACATAAACTCATGAGGAAGGTAACGCTCCCCTTTATCATCTGCATCTTTCCATATCTTAAAAATGTGTCCCTGCAATCTTCTAAAAGCTTCTTCTTCCGGAATACAGGTATCCGTTACCCGGTTCAATCCCTTTTCCAACAAATCCCATTCCTGCTGCGGCGTTAAATCCCTGTAATTGGGTACCCGCTTGTAATGGGAATGGGCTACCAAGTTCATGATATCCTCCTCTAGGTTAGCACCTGTACAGGATATAATCTGAACTTTGTCTTGTCGAATGACCTCGGCAAATATTTTACCCAATTCAGCCGTCGACATGGCCCCTGCCAAGGAAACCAGCATTTTGGCGCCATTATTCAATTGTTCCTCATATCCTTTGGCTGCATCTACCAAAGCCGCTGCATTAAAATGCAAATAATATTTTTCTATAAAATTGGTAATCGCTCCTTTAGTCTTCGTCATCCTCAAATTTTGAATTGGTATTCGCTTTATAATCTATGTCGTAGGTATTGTCGTATTCTTGTTCTACATCCTCACCAAAAAATTTATAGCTCAACATTTTATAATATAGTTTTGCCGCCAAGAAATCTGATGATTTATCGTTTTTGTTCGGACAAAGTTCAACGATATCAAAACCAACCACATTTTTATCTTCGAACACCTGTTTCAAAAACTCCAACGTTTCATACCAAAAAAGACCACCTGGCTCCGGCGTACCTGTAGACGGCATAATGGATGGATCTAAAGCATCAAGATCAAAGGTAATGAATACATTATCTGTCATAGCTTCTATGACTTTATCGATCCAATACTCATCATTGACCATATCTTGGGAAAAAAAAGTTTTTTCCTCATCCATATAGGTTTTTTCTATATGGTCCATAGACCGTATACCTACTTGAATCAAATTCGTGTTTTGGCTGGCTTCATGAACAGCACAGGCATGGTTGTATTTTGATCCGTCATAGGATTCCCTTAAATCTGCATGTGCATCAATATGCAACACGGTAAGGTCATCAAAACATTCATTAAAAGCGCGAATCGTACCTATGGATACGGAATGTTCTCCACCAAATAGTGTAACGAATTTATTGCGTTTAATAAAATCCTTTGTTGTGGCGTGCACAGCCTTTACCATTGCTTCAGGTGAGCTATTTTCCAATATGGGATCCGTTAAATGAATTCCTTGTTTATAAACCTCGGAATCCGTTTCAATATCATACCATTCCATATTTTCAGAAGCCTCTAAAAAAGCCTCAGGACCCTTGTCCGATCCCTTACCCCACGTACTGGTCCCATCGTAGGGAACTGGGATTAGTATAATTTTGGCTTTTTCCAGTTGGGCGAATTCATCGGGAATACCCGCATAATTCTTAGATGTACTCATGTTATGTCAGCTATTGTTAATTGGTTTCTTAGAAAAGTTCAATTTTATATACGTAAATCAATGATTAAAGGTCGTTCTTAAAACAAATTTTTTATTCGTCATTTTCAGCCATCGTAGTGCTTTCTTCCATAGGTATGGCATCCGAATTTGCTAGATCATATCCCAATATGTTCAACAAGTCTTCTGCTGTTTGTTGAGGTCTAAACATTTTATAGGTAAAATTACCGTTTTCATCCTTATCTATCAAGATATGTTTAGGCTGCGGAATTAAGCAGTGCTGTAATCCGCCATAACCCCCAATGGTCTCTTGATAGGCACCGGTATTAAAAAACCCAATGTACAACGGCTTCTCTCTTTTATATCTCGGCAAATAAATGGCATTCATGTTCTGCTCACTGTTATAGTAATCATCACTATCACAGGTAAGCCCTCCAAGCAGAACGCGCTCATACTCATCGTTCCATCGGTTTATGGGTAACATAATGAACCTCTTGTTAATGGCCCAGGTATCAGGTAAGGTTGTAATAAAGGATGAGTCTATCATATTCCATTTTTCACGATCGTTCTGCTGTTTCTGATACAGGATCTCATAGATCGCGCCCCCGCTCTCCCCTACGGTAAAACTTCCGAATTCTGTGAAAATATGTGGAACAGGTACGTCAGCTTCTGAACAGGCAATGCTGATCTGATTCAAGATTTCATCGATCATGTATTGATAATCATATTCAAACTGCAAGGAGTTCTTGATTGGAAATCCACCACCAACATTCAAGCTGTCCAACGACGGACAAATTTTCTTTAAGCGTACATAAACTTTTAGACATTTTACCAGCTCGTTCCAATAATATGCGTTATCACGAATCCCCGTATTTATAAAAAAGTGGAGCATTTTAAGTTCAACCTTGTCATTGTCCTTAATTTGATTCTCATAAAAGGGCACTATATTTTTATATCCTATACCCAATCTAGAGGTGTAAAACTCAAACTTGGGTTCTTCTTCCGATGCAATACGTATACCTACTTTAAAAGTATCCTTAATAGCATCGGTCAATAAATCCAATTCCTCATAATTATCTATTACAGGGATACAATTTTGATGTCCGCTATTGATTAACCTAGCGATATTTTCAATATACTTTTCACGCTTAAATCCGTTACAGATCACATAAGTCTTATCGGTCAACTTACCATCTTCCTTTAATTTTTCAACAATGTTGATGTCAAAGGCCGATGAAGTTTCCATATGAATGTCATTTTTCAACGCTTCATGCATCACGTGCTGAAAATGAGAACTTTTGGTACAATAACAATAATAGTATTTACCCCTATAATTATTTTTTTCAATGGCATTTGAAAACCAGTTCTTGGCCCTTAGAATATTCTCTGATATCTTAGGGAGATAATTAAATTTTAATGGACTACCATACTTTTGAACCAGTTCATATAACGGAATACCATGAAATTGTAGGTTTTCTCCATCCAAATTGAACTCTGCTTGCGGAAAATAATAGGTTTGATCAATAAGATCAATGTATTTGGTATTCATGAAACTGGATTATTATAAAATGAGATATTTGTTGAATATTACAACTTGTTACTATTTTGAAAGTTAAGAAAACGTAACCATTCAAAAATGTTAATCAAACTAAGATTTGTTTTTGTGTTGTAGGAATAAAGAAATATTCATGCTGACTTTGCATGATAGCAGTCAATTCCAAGAAAGTAAGCTTTCCTGAACGGCTAACTTTCTTGTAAGCAATTTGTGGGAATTTCTTCCTGCTTATCTCAAATTCGAACATAAAAATATTTCGCATATTATTCAGCTAGAAGCTTGAAATTGTCGATACCTTGTAATTAGGTATTTGGACAGAACAAATGAAATCAAAAAAAATGAAAAAACAATGGTTTTCATTTTTTTTACGATACGTTACATAGTACCCTATGATATTTACTAAAAATTTTCCAAATGTCATGTAACTATTTTATTTTTAAGTAGTTGAAAAATAATCAACCTATTAAATTAAAGAAGATGGATAAAAAAAATAATTTTGTTACCCTGATAGTCATATTGTTTATTGGAAGTTTCATGGGTATAGGTCAGCTTACCCCTGGAATATATGTGCACACAGCCGATAAAAATGGCGTAAAAACATTCCATCAATTAAAGGTAAAAGAAAATTATCTCATTTATACTGTCTTTGAAAAAGATCCGGCCAATTTCAAAAAAACACTAGGTGGGTTCTACAAAACGGAACAAAATCAATTGATGGTGGATTTGGAATTCAATTCCAATTATGCAACGGATTCCTTAAAAACTTGGTCGCCCACATATCGTATGGAAAATAACACCTTGATATTAAACCTAGAAACTGAGATTGCATTTGAACCTACTTCGAAGATTTCACAAGACTTGGATGGTGCCTGGCTATTTGCCACAAGGGGACCAGATAAAGGCCAAGATCGTCGGGGAGAAGAAAGCTCAAGAAAAACATTAAAATTTCTAAAAGACGGTACTTTTCAATGGATTGCTTATGACACCGATTCTTTTCGATTTTCTGGAACTGGCGGAGGCAGTTATGATGCTAAAAATGGTGTTTATACAGAACAAATCGAATACTTCTCAAGAGACAACGCCCGTGTGGGCGCTACATTAAAATTTGACTATGATTTAAAGGGAAAAGACTGGCACCATACCGGAAGCAATAGCAAAGGGGAACATATGTACGAGATTTGGGCCAAGCGTTAGTTGTTGGTTGTTGGTTGTTGGTTGTTGGTTGTTGGTTGAAATAAAAGAATATAACGCCAAGGAAAAAC
>JBBSKR010000088.1:0-14165 GCA_038256135.1 Flavobacteriales bacterium
AACTGTCCGGTATTTGATAATGGACCACTAGCTCAACATCTGGTTTATCTATGCCCATACCAAAAGCGTTGGTCGCGACCATTATAGCTACTTTATCCTGTAACCATAGATTCAGCCGTTCCGTTTTGGATTTTTGGTCTATTCCCCCATGGTAAAAAGTTGCTTTTAAGCCATTCCTTAAAAGGTATTTCGTAAGTTCTTCCGCAATCCTTCTACTTCGCACATACACAATGGCGCTGTGTCGTATAAGTTGACAATACTGTTTCAACTGATTATATTTATCCTCCGTAAATACCACACTAAAGGCTAAATTGTTTCTGTAAAAGGAGTCTTTCTTTATTAAAAGATTTCGAAGTTGTAAAGATTCTACAATGTCGTTACTCACTCTTTTTGTTGCTGTAGCCGTTAAGGCAACCATAGGCAGATCGGCATGTAGGTCACGCAGTATGGAACAATTAAGGTATGCTGGCCTAAAGTCATGGCCCCATTGCGAAATACAATGGGCTTCATCGACGACGAAGAAAGAAACATTCATGGCCTGTATTCTTTCCTGAACCAGTTCTTGCTGTAATCGTTCCGGTGAGAGATAAAGAAACTTATAATTACCGTAAATGCAATTGTCCAGTAATTTATCAACTTCGTTGAATTTAAGCCCCCCTTTTAATCCTATTGCTTTTATACCTAGTTGTTGAAGATTGTTGACTTGATTTTCTATTAGTGCTACCAATGGGGAAATTACGATACAAATACCTTCTTGCATCAAGGCCGGTACTTGAAAGCAAATAGATTTACCGCCACCAGTTGGTAATAGTCCTAGTACATCCCTTCCGTCACAAATAGCAGTGATGATTTCTTCTTGCGAGCCCCTAAAATCAAGAAAGCCCCAAAATTTGGATAAAATTTCCTTCGGTGTATTATTCAACGGGTTTATCTATAAGTTCCAGTACAAACTGTAAACGTTCTTCTATAGGGCCAAGGGGAACACAAATAGGGGTATACCCTAATTCAACATACGTTTTTTCCAATTGATGGTGAATGTCACATGCCTGTTGAAAATTTTCCAAACGTTCATTGTCCTGCACATAAATTTGTTCCCATGGGGGTAGCATTAAAACGATGTCATAACGATATTCGGTACAGATGTTAGTATAACGTTTTTCGTAAGACTGCTCAAAATAACTCATATAGGCCAACACATCAGGTAAGCCACGATCATAGAACAAATGCTTTTTTTCTATGGCCTTTGCGGCTATGAAATGCTGTAAACGAGCCTGTATCAGTTGGTCATTAAAGCTTTTGGAATCGTTGACAAAGGCTATTGGGTTCACCAGTTGTTCCTTGAAATCCTTACCATTTAAAGCATCCAAGGTCATTGTCCGTATAACTTCATGAAAACAATGAAAACCATTCTCTTCAAGTAATGAAATCAAGGCGGTCTTTCCTGTTCCCGGTCCTCCTGTAATAACGATTCTTTTCTTGCTCAAATGCTGATAATATGTAAACAAAAGTACATAAACAAAGGGTATTAAAAAACTGGCACATTACGCTTATCTTTGTTACAAAATAGAACCTATGAACGAGCAAAATCCAGAAGAATTCTATAATAAGTTAAGGGGACAATTGAAGGACACCTCTACATGGCCTTCAGATTATCTATATAAATTTATAGTAAAGAGTGATAAAGATAAAATTGACCAGATCCATAATATATTTGACAATATGGGAGCGGTCATCGAATCAAAAAAATCTAAAAAAGGTAAATATACCAGTGTTTCCGTGACCGTAAATCTAAGGAATCCAGACGAGGTCATAAAAAAATATAAGGAAGTAGGTGAAATCGAGGGTGTAATCTCCTTGTAAAATAGCTTTTCATCTATAATTTTCTTAAATTGGCAGCGTTATAAGAATACTTCTTCAAACATTTTAAGCTAAAATTTTCAATTTGCAATTAGTAGAAAACCTAGAATATAATACGGAGCGTCCGCATTTAATTATACCGGAATATGGGCGTCATTTCCAAAAAATGGTAGATCATGCCGTTTCCATTGAGGATCCCGTTGAACGAAATAAAATAGCCCAGGCCATTATAAGTGTAATGGGCAATTTGCAACCACATTTGCGTGACGTGCCCGATTTTCAACATAAACTTTGGGATCAATTATTCATCATGTCCGATTTTAATCTGGACGTGGAATCACCGTTTCCAATTACGTCAAAAGAGATTTTAAGACAACGGCCAGAACCATTGGAATATCCTCAGAACTTTCCCAAATACCGTTTTTACGGGAATAACATCAAACAAATGATCGATGTGGCCGTAGAATGGGAAAAAGGGGACAAACGTTCCGGATTGGAATATGCCATTGCCAACCATATGAAGAAATGTTACCTTAATTGGAACAAAGACGTGGTTGATGACAAGGCTATTTTCAAACATTTGTTTGAACTAAGTGATGGTCAAATAGATTTAGCCGCTGAAGGGGAAAGTTTAACGGATAGTGGCCAGTTCCTTAAAAATCGTGTGGCTAAAACGCCAAGAACCAGCACTGGAAAGAAAAATCAAAGAAACAATAACCGCGGCAAGAAACGCTATTAAATTTCCACTTCTCTAGATGGGAACATTCAAAATTGAAGGAGGTCACCAACTATCGGGTGAAATAACACCTCAAGGAGCAAAGAACGAAGCACTTCAGATACTTTGCGCCGTATTACTTACATCAGAAAAAGTTACAATCAACAATATCCCTGATATTGTTGATGTCAACAAGCTCATTTCCCTTTTGGGAGATTTGGGCGTAAAAATCGAAAAAAAGGGCAAAGGTTCTTATTCGTTCAAGGCGGATGAGGTAAATATGGATTATTTGCAGTCTGATCAGTTTAAGCAGGACGGTAGAGGGCTTAGAGGTTCCATAATGCTGGTAGGACCTTTATTGACACGTTTTGGAAAAGGGTACATCCCTAAACCTGGTGGTGATAAAATTGGTAGAAGGCGATTGGATACCCATTTTGAAGGATTTATAAAACTGGGCGCCAAATTCCGTTATAACCGTGAGGAATATTTTTACGGGGTAGAGGCAGAGAAGTTGACCGGTACCTATATGTTATTGGACGAAGCTTCTGTAACGGGAACCGCCAATATTGTCATGGCAGCGGTTTTGGCGGAAGGTCAAACGACAATCTATAATGCGGCCTGTGAGCCCTATTTACAGCAATTGTGTAAAATGCTGATTAGAATGGGTGCCAAAATCACCGGTGTCGGATCCAATCTATTGGTTATTGATGGTGTAGACCAGTTAGGTGGCACAGAACACCGTATGCTTCCCGATATGATCGAAATAGGGAGTTGGATAGGTCTGGCGGCAATGACCAAAAGTGAATTGACCATTAAAAACGTAAGCTGGGACGATTTAGGACAAATCCCGACCGTGTTTAGGAAAATAGGGATTCAATTGGAACGAAGGGATGACGATATCTACATACCGATGCATAAAGATGGCTATGAAATACAGAATTATATCGACGGTTCCATTTTAACTATTGCCGATGCGCCATGGCCAGGATTAACGCCAGATTTGCTTAGTATTATTCTAGTAGTCGCTACACAGGCCAGGGGAGAAGTGCTCATTCACCAAAAAATGTTCGAAAGCCGCTTGTTTTTTGTAGATAAATTATTGGATATGGGGGCTAAAATCATTCTTTGTGATCCCCATAGGGCAACGGTAATCGGTCATGATTTTAAATCCACATTAAAAGCAACCACAATGACTTCACCGGATATTAGGGCCGGTGTTTCTTTATTGATCGCGGCATTATCGGCAAAAGGAACTTCGACGATTCATAATATCGAGCAGATCGATCGTGGGTATGAAAATATAGACGAAAGACTACGCGCTATTGGAGCAAAAATAGTTAGGGTTTAATCGTAAAATAGATTGTCAAAAGAAAAAGGCAACTCCATAATGCGGTACGTAACCCATTTTTGAGCTTAAGTTTTTCAACGGATTCTTCAACCTTTACTTTCTTGGAAATGTTTCTATGTAGCGGTACAAACTGTAGAAAAGTGGACAACCAAACCATGATCACAAGAACACTACTGGTAACCGTATAAAAATCCTGTTTTAAAAACACTTGTATACCTACGGTAATCGATTGCCCGAACATTAACGGAATTACGATAACGGAAATTCGTTTGGTATAGGTTTCATGCCATTTGTAGAGGTCAATAACTTTATAAAAAGAAAAGCTTGGATATACAATCAACTGTACCATCCATATAAGAACTAGTAAGGCGGAGTCACAAATTAAACGTACCGTTTCAAGCATTTACTTTTCTACTAAGGTTCCATCGGGATATTTGGCAAATCTACCGCGATTTGCTTCATGAACATGATCTGGATAGCGCCATGGCCAACCACCAAATTGCGTCAATCTAAATTCATCCATAGCTTTTTGTAATTCGGCATCCGTATTCATTACAAACGGTCCGTATTTGGCAACGGGTTCTTTGATCGGCTTACCTTGTAGAATCAATAGGTGTGCAATGCTATCGCCAGCTTTTAGTTCAGTGGCATTTGAGGCATTCAACTGTACGCCATGGTCAGGGGTAATCATTTCTCCGGAAATAGCTAGCGTATCTCCTTTATAGAAATATAGGGTACGTTGAACCTCTAAACTTGCTTTTGGCAGTGTTACCCTACTGTTGGCGTTAATTTGGATATTCCAAACGGCAACTTCATTGTCATTGTCTGCCGCCCATGAATCGGGAGCAGGATTAGGAGCTGTTTGTTGGTTAAAATCCCCTGCTATAACTTTGACCCTGCCGCAATCCAATTTGATAATCGGGATATCTTCATGCCAAAGCATTTTAAAATGCGGGGCTACAAACTTGCTTTTCTGAGGTAGATTTAGCCAAATTTGAAAAAGCTCCAAGGTGTTTTTCTCTTCGGTATGGATCAGAGGAAACATTTCTGAATGTTGCACACCACTACCAGCGGTCATCCATTGTACGTCACCCTCACCAAAACGGCCTGCTGCTCCCAACGAATCGGAATGATCACAGAAACCTTTATTAACTATGGTAATGGTTTCAAAGCCACGGTGCGGATGTGCGGGAAATCCAGGAATACTAGTACCATGGTACATACGCCAGCCATCTTTTACAACAAAATCATTGCCCAGGTTTCTTCCCTCCAACGAATCTATTGGTCCTAATTCCCCATTACCTTTTGGATAATGGTCTAAATGATACACACAGAAAAGGAATGGATCTTGGGTCTGCCAGGGAAAACCTAACTTAAATATTTGTTTGATTACACTATTCATAATGTCCTTAGAAAAGATATTAGGTAAAATTTAATGAGCGGCATTATTAATTTCAACCCAATTATTTTCGGGATCCTTCAAATAGATTTGACGAACTCCATCCGCTCTAAGGGTAACCGCATTTTCTTTTCCTGGCCAGTCCCAATAAGTAATATTCTTATCGTTAAGATAGGCGATAAGCTCATCCAATTTCTGGGTTGCTAAGCAAAGGTGGACACTTTTGCTATGTTCCATGGCCACACTGTCTTTTCCAATGAGGTGTAATTGTGAATTTCCTCGTATCCTAAACCATTTGAATCCGGACGGGGCAGAGGGGTGTGGTATCTCCTCCAAGTTTAAAACATCTTTGTAAAAGGCACCTACTTTTTCCAAATCCTTAACAATTAAGGAATAATGGTCATATTGAAAATCAAAGGATTGTGCGGATGCAAAACACCCTGATAGGAGAACAAGGGCTATGATTAAATTTTTCATTCTAAATTTTAAGAATTAAATGATTCAAGATACTTAAGAATGAAAGAAGCTACCGACCCTGATAGCTTCTTTTATTATTAAGGTCGGCTTATTTACCGTCTAAAGGTGGCGGACCATCGATCATAGGTTCATACACTTCGTTCCCTTTTCTGGTCTTAAACTCTTCTTTTACTTTGCTTACTAATTTAGGTTCCTTGAAAAGATCGAACATCGTCATTGCCATGGTTTTTGATGCATGAATCATTCCTTTATGCCCAATGGACATACCACCACAAGCGACAACGGCCCATGAATGCCAAGGTGTTCCCTTAGGGGCAACTGCAACCCCTAAATTGATATTGGGAACATTCCAGCTGACATCTCCGACATCTGTTGATCCACCACCGGGATTTTCCTCTGTTTCTTTCATGGGATATACATTTCCATCCATCCCTACTTCTGGTTTTCCGGTCGCTTTCTGAATGGCCTTACCAAATGCATTTTCTTCCTCGGTATAGGAAATAGGTCCTAATAATTCCAAATTCTTTTGCATGATTTCACCACCAGAGCGATTCACTAAGGTCTCGTAGATACCGGAAACCAAAGATATTTTGTAGTCCACGTTGGCCATGATTGCGGCACCTTCTGCCATTGCTTTGACCCGTTCATAGGTGGGCAGCATTTTTGATCTCTTGGGATCCCGTACACGTACCCAAAGTTTTGCGTAATCGGGTACCACATTTACTACCTGACCACCATCCTGTATATGATAATGTATTCTTGAGGTCGGCAAAATATGTTCCCTGTAATAATTGATACCAGTAGTATAAAGTTCTAAGGCATCGGATGCACTGCGGCCGTTCCAAGGGTCCATAGAAGCATGTGCGGTCTGTCCGTGAAATTCCACAATAAAATCGATAAGGGACAAACCACTTTGAACATCGGCCTCTATATCTGCTGAGGGATGCCAACTTACGTTGACATCGACATCATCCCAGAGTCCGGCTTTCACCATCCATACCTTTGCGAAATATTTTTCCTCGGCCGGTGTACCCAAAAATTTCACCGTACCGGTAATATTACCTTCCTCCATTAATTCCTTTATGGCAATGGCAGCACCAAGGCTGGCGGTCCCAAACATGTTGTGCCCGCAACCATGACCCGCTGCACCTGGTTCTAAAGGTTCCTTAAGGGGAGATGCTTTTTGCGAAATACCGGGTAAGGCGTCAAATTCGCCTAAAATACTGATAACCGGACTCCCGGAACCATAGGTTGCGGTAAACGCAGTGGGGATATCCGCAACGCCTCTGGTTACGGTGAGCCCATTTTTTTCCGCGTAATCCGCTAAGATTCTTGACGATTCGCTCTCATCGAAAGCGGTTTCTGCAAGTGCCCAAATGGAATCGCTTATTTTAATGAGTTCTTCTTTGTGTTTTTCAATCGAAGAAATTATTTGATTTTTGTCCTTGCCCATTTTTTGGGCAAAGGCAGATGTACTTATGCATAAACATAAGGCGAGCAGTGTGATTTTTTTCATTCTAGCTATAATTGGTTTGTAGTTGTATCCTAATTTTTTTAGATTTTCTAAAAGAATTGGTATATAAACAATATCAAAGTAAATATACCAAAATTGGAGGGACGCCCCAATAGATTTACTTGTCAAATTAAGTTGGTATCGTAATATTGAAAAATAAGTTGTCCAATTTAGATTATAATGAATAGTGTTCTAATAAATGCCCTAAGCAATCGCTAATTTTCAGATTTTAAAACGCTTTCTTAATCCCTACTTTTTTCAGGAAGCCTGAGACATCCAATTCTGGAATTCATTGTTTGATATGGCCTTTGTATTATCAAATACATCTTCTATGTCAATACGGACGACCGATTAGTTACATAAAAGACACACACAAATCCTGATATAGGCATATAAGGAAGGTTATTCCTGCCCATGTTATTCTCCAACTGAAAGTAAGCGTAAAACTTGGATTTTTAAAACCCATTCTCAATCTTGTTGATCCCAAACAGGCCTACCTGGTAGGGTATGCTTATTAATGATGCGAAGGCTTTCTTGTTTTATCTTAGGATGTTTCTGGTAAGTGTAAAGTGTATCACTGGCAAACTTTCGCATTTTATCAAGATCTACAATAGGTTTGGGATAATCCCTACCCAATTGAAAATCTAAAAAAATCAATTCCATTACAGGAATATTCCATGGTTCATGAATGTAATTTTTTGGTAATTTCGATAATTCCGGCACCCATTTTTTTATGAAAATACCTTCAGGGTCATGTTCGATACTGTTTTTTACAGGGTTGTAGATACGAATCGTATGAACACCTGTTTCCCCAGATTGCATGTTCAGCTGTGGAAAATGAATACCAGGTTCAAAGTCAAGAAAGTTTTGCGCCAAATGTGCGGTGCAATCTTGCCAAGGCTGCCAAAGCAAATGGGTGAAAAAGGAAGCTAACATTGCTCGCAGTCTAAAATTCACAAATCCGGTGGTCACTAAACAGCGCATAGCGGCATCTACTAACGGTACTCCTGTTCGGCCTTCGCACCACGCTTTTTGTAATTCTGGCCGAATTTTTTTAGAAAGTTTATGATAGCCTTTATTCATGCTTCGGAATTCCATCTCACCTTCCATTTCAAACTTTTGGATAAAATGTGCCTGCCAGCGCAAACGTGACAAAAATGAACTTAAGTTACGCTTATTAACCTTCTCTTTATGGTTCGCAGCATATTGGCAAACTTGACGGGTTGATAGATTGCCCCAAGCAAGGTAGGGGGAAAGCCTACTGCTATGTAAACGTGAAGTGGTAGGTTTGGAATAATACATGTTATATCCAGAGATACGATTGTTCAAAAAGGAATCCAAATACTTTATAGCGGTATTTGTACCACCTTTTTGCATGTTTTTATCCGTTTCAGTTTCTAGTGAAACGGGACTAAAACCGTTTTGAACCAGCTCATCCACTTCCATATCGGAATAGAAATGACCATCCGCTATCTTGGTTTTAGGAATGGGTTGATTTACATAGCTAACCCAATCCTTTTTCCAATTTTTACGATTTTGAATGCCCCTAAATACGCCATTTTGAATACATTCTTTCCAAATCACCTCGTTTTGTTTGCACCAACGGGCAACTTGCTTATCGCGCTCGTAGGTCATTTTCATACCTGTCTCTTGATGTGAAAATAAAAGCTGGATTTCTTCTGAGGCGTGTATTTTTTTGAACACAGACAATATATCCTCCGCAATCACCATAATCTTAATGCCATAAGGCATCAATTGCTGGTGCAAATCCAGTAAGCTCTGTTTGATGAAATTTATATGCCTTTGGCTATAATGCGAATCTTTTGACCATAACGGCTCAAAGCTAAATAACAAAAGAACTTTTTGTTGGCTAGCTATTGCGCGGACTAATGGCTCGTGATCTAAAAGCCTTAAATCTCTTTTAAGCCATACAACTGTCATTATGAAACAGCCTCCTTATAGGTTTTTAAACAACGGTCCCGGGCCATTTTATGGTCCACCATTTTTTCAGGGTAAGCTGAAGAATTCAATTCGGGTATCCATTTTTTAATGTATTTTTTCTGCTTATCGAATTTGTCCACTTGGGTCATAGGGTTGAATATCCTAAAATAGGGTGCTGCATCAACACCACTACCTGCTGCCCACTGCCAGTTACCTACATTGGAACTCATTTCGTAATCCAGTAATTTTTCTGCGAAATAAGCTTCGCCCCAGCGCCAATCGATTAATAGGTGTTTGCATAAAAAACTTGCGACCAGCATACGCACGCGGTTATGCATATATCCCGTAGTATTTAATTCTCGCATTCCGGCATCCACTAATAAATATCCGGTCTCGCCCTTTTTCCATTTTTCGAATTCTTCCTCATTATTGCGCCAATCTATGCGGTCATATTTAGCCCTAAAAGCAGTATCTACCGTATGGGGAAAATGCCAAAGGATGGACATGAAAAATTCCCGCCAAATCAATTCGCTCCAAAACACCTCATTTTCTTCGGCAATTGCTTTTTTCATCATTTTGCGAACCGATACCGTACCAAAACGTAAATGAGGCCCAAGACGGGAAGTACCATTTTCCTTGGCAGGAAAATTACGCGTCTCCTCATAATTATCGATAAGGGTAGGAGTGACTGTATATTCTGGAACCTGGATATTCGAATTTTCAAAACCCATATCGCTGAGCGATACATTAGGGAGTCTTGAATGTTCGATTACGTTATGGATATGTTGACTGGTATAGTGAATATTTAAATCCATGTCCGCGTTAAAATGCGCCTTCCATTTATTCTTGTAAGGAGTATAGACCACATAGGGATCGCCATCTTCTTTTACCACTTCAGATTTTTCAAAAATAACTTGGTCCTTGTAAGTGTGGAACGCAATTTCTTTTTCTAATAAGTAGGATGCAACTGCTGTATCCCTTTTCTTAGCGTAAGGTTCATAATCCCTGTTGGTATATAACGCCTTTACCTCATAATCTTCCGTTAGCTCCTTCAAGATTTCCAAGGGTTTTCCATGGAACATAGCTATAGAACTGTCGTGTTCTTTGTGAAGTTGATTCCGCATGGTTTGTAACGTATCATAAATGAATGTTATCCGAGCATCGTCTTTAGGTAATTTTGAAAGTATTTCTGTATCGAAAATAAAAATTGGAAGAACAGGATAATCACCTTTAAGGGCTTCTAAAAAGCCAACATTATCATCTAAGCGCAAATCCCTTCGAAACCAAAAAATAGAAACTTCCTTTAGAGTCATTTAGTTTACGTTCAAGGTAGAAAGTCCTCCATCAACCCCAATCACCTGACCGGTAATCCAAGTACTTTTGTCGCTCAATAAAAATACGGCACTATTGGCAATATCCTCTGGTGTTCCCACACGTTTTAATGGATGTCGTTCATCCATAGCTTCCCGTTTCTTATCATTGTTCAAAAGTCTACTGGCCAAAGGCGTATCCACTAAAGATGGGGCGATTACGTTTACCCTAACTTTTGGGGCATATTCTGCCGCCATTGATTTGGCAAAGCCTTCAATAGCTCCCTTTGCAGCAGCTACACTGGTATGAAATGGCATACCCGTACCAACGGCAACGGTACTAAAGAATACCATACTAGATCCTTCCTGCATTTTGGATATGATCAACTTGACCACCCTCACCATTGAAAAGAAGTTGAGTTCCATATCCTCTTTAATGGTATCCATTCCCATCATTTTAAATGGTTTTAAGTTGATAGTTCCAGGGCAATAGACGAATCCATCCAACTTTTCGGGAAGTTGAGACGCGTCCAAGTCGTCAGCAGTAGCATCAAATTTGATATGGGTGACATTTTCATGTGATAAGGATTCATCGCTGCGCGAAGCAACAAAAAGCTTGTGGGTTTCCTGTAATTCCTTTACGATGGATAGCCCTATACCATGAGATCCCCCAATAAGTAGTATATTTTTCATTTAAAAAGAGTTTAAGATTAATTCATTTGGAATATGCTCGATTGTTCCGAACAGTTCCTTTAATTTTTGTTCCCGGTATTTAAATATTTCAAGCAATTGTTTCCTTACAATTAACGGATGTGCCAACTGCCCTAAAATCCCAAAGGGAATTTTGTAATCAATAATGTCCTCCATTTCTACACCACCATCAATTTCCTTGATGAAATGCTTGTGATGCCAAAGGGCGTAAGGGCCAAATCGTTGCTCGTCCACAAAATAATCCCCTTTTTGAACTTGAGTTATCTCAGTAACCCATTTGGTTGTGTACCCAGGAAAAGGTGATACTTTGTATTGAATGATTTGGCCAGCAAACATGGGCCTTTCTGCACCTGATAGAATTTGAAATCCCATATGTTCAGGAGTGATTACTTTAAGATTTGCAGGGTCAGAAAGAAAATTCCATGCTTTATCCTTTGAAATAGGCAAAGCTTGTTTAGAATGCAGTTGGTATAATTTCATACTCGGTATTTCAACAAAGATAAAACCAATAGTTGTCTAACTAAAAATAATAATAGTTAAACAATGACTAAATTCAGGATATAATTTTTCGTATTGGACCGACTTTAACGATTAAAATAAATTTATAACGCTTAGATATAAGGTTTTATCATAATTGTAGTTTATTTTGGATCCATGAAGGTAGTTGTCCGAAAAATACTGAGTGGATTCTTTTTTTTCCTGGCCACTTGGTTGCAGGCACAGGAAAACCTGCAAACCGTGGGGACACTTCCCAATGTAGTTTCCGAAACGTCTGGACTACTGTATTTTAATGAAAGCCTAATTACACATAATGATTCTGGTAACGATCCTGTATTGTATGAATTGGATACGTTATTGCTTACTATAAAACGTACGGTAACCATTGCCAATGTCGATAATACCGATTGGGAGGCCATCACCCAGGATGAGAACTATATCTATATTGGAGATTTTGGCAACAATCTTGGTTTACGTACAAATTTGGCTATCCATAGAATTACAAAATCAGATTATCTGAACTCGGACACGGTAACGGCAACAACCATCAATTTTTCTTACGAAGACCAAACCGATTTTTCCAATAATGGAAATAGTGATTGGGATGCAGAAGCATTTTTTGTGCTGGGAGACCAATTGATCATATTGACAAAACAATGGCAAAGTCAAGGTTCCACAGCCTATGCTGTTCCCAAAACTCCCGGAAACTTTGTTGCAACGAGAGTCAGTACCCTATCCAATAGCGGATTTATAACCGATGCAACTTACAATCCTTCAAACAACAGGCTGGTGGTTCTAGGTTATTCCAATGTTTTGATTCCGTTTGTCGGTATAGTGGAAGATTTGGACCCAACCGCTATTTTTGAGGGATTTACCCAAACTTTTCTAGATTTGAATTTTGTTCAGGCAGAAGGCATTACGTATACTTCAGAAAATAATTACTTTTTCTCCTCCGAATATTTCTCGAGGCAAACACCAAGTATTGAATCAGATTCACGGTTATTTTCTTTCCAGTTAAGAAACAATACCACTGAAATTCCAGAAGAGCCTTCACCGCAAGAACCCTATAACCCCGAAAACCCAAAAGAACCTGAAGACAAAGAAGATAAGAACGAACTTCGTATATTTAGGGACAATACCACAAATCAATATCATTACACATTATTAACAACCAAAACTGTTTACGGTCAAATTATATTTGATGTTCTTGGAAGACCGGTATGGCAAAATTCTGGAGAAATAGCTAAGGAAGGTACTATTGCCCCACATTTGGAAACCTCCATTTATTACCTCACCTTATATTTAGAGGATACCGTAATTGCCACTCCCTTCGTGGTTTATTGAAATTTAATATACAAAGTATTAAGAGTTTGTTAACAAAACCGATAGCGGTTTATTTCTAGCTTTGTTAGCATAAACAAATCAACAAAAATTATGAACAAAGCAGTACTTTTTTTATTGGCAATCGTTGCATCGTTAACGGTTGAGGCTCAAATCAATACGCCTGCACCAAGTCCCGCAGCAAAATTGATGCAAACCGTAGGATTGACCGAAGTTATGGTGGATTATTCCAGACCCTCTATGAGAGGCAGGGAAGTTTACGGAAATTTAGTTCCCTTTGACAAATTATGGCGTACAGGTGCCAATGCTTACACAAAAATTACCTTTGATACCGATGTGACCATTGGAGGAAGTGACGTAAAAGCGGGTACCTATTCTATTTTCACGAAACCGGGAGCTTCCAATTGGGAGGTTTTCTTTTATACGGATATTGTAGGAGGTGGAACACCAAGTGATTGGGATGAAAGTAAAATAGTGGCACAATTGGAAGTTCCTGTCCAAAAAATGGAAATGCCAGTTGAAACTTTTACCATTACTATGGATGATGTTAAGAGCGACGGTGCTAACTTGGGTATTATCTGGGAAAATACCTATGTAGCGGTTCCTTTTGGTGTGCCTACCGATGCTACTGTTATGAAAAGCATAGATGCGGCTTTAAACGGACCTATGGCAGGAGATTATTATGCTGCAGCCGTTTACTATTCCAGTGAAGGAAAGGATATTAAAAAAGCTAAGGAATGGATGGACAAGGCAATGGCCATGACCGAAAAACCTGCATTTTGGCAATTAAGACAGCAATCATTGATTTTGGCAGAGGCTGGGGATAAAAAAGGAGCGATAGAAGCTGCAAAAAAATCCTTGGCCGGTGCGAAGGAAGCCGGTAATGATGATTATGTAAAAATGAACACCGATTCATTAAAGGAATGGGGAGCCAAATAATCTGATTTCCCTTGTAAAATATAAAAGTCCGTATAGCAATGCTATACGGACTTTTTTTTATTTTTTCCAACTTCCAACTTCCAACTTCCAACTTCCAACTTCCAACTTCCAACTTC
>JBBSKR010000089.1:0-13372 GCA_038256135.1 Flavobacteriales bacterium
CAACCATCAACCATCAACCATCAACCATCAACCATCAACCATCAACCATCAACCATCAACCATCAACCATCAACCAACTTAAGATGAACATAGAGGTATTTCGGGAATACTGCCTATCTAAAAAAGGCGTCACGGAAGAATTTCCGTTTGATGAGGTTACTTTGGTCTTTAAGGTAATGGGTAAAATGTTCGCGCTATGCGGATTGGATCATGTTCCTTTGAGGGTAAACCTTAAGTGCGATCCAGATAAGGCCCTCGAACTGCGTGAGGAGCATGATGGCATTATCGAAGGGTGGCATATGAGCAAAAAACACTGGAATACGGTTTATGTGGATAGGATACCTCCAAAATCACTTAGAGAATTAATAGACCATTCCTATGATTTGGTAATTTCAAAATTCACAAAAAAGCTTCGGACAGAATTGGATGCCTTGTGAAACAGTGGTGTAGAAACCGATCACTACCGTTATCTTTGCTTTCCTAAAATCATCTTTCCGTTAATGAGGAATTTACAGGAATTTTATACTACCAAGGTCAAAGGTTTTGAAAAAGAGATCGATGCTTTAAATCAGCAGCTCTTTCTCTTTAGCTTACTGAGGTTGTTCGTTTTTTTGGTGACGGGGGTTGCTGTTTATTTTGCATCGGTAAATGCCAAATATGTGATCGGGGTTTTGTTGTTGGGGATTCCATTATTTCTGTTTTTGGTTTCAAAGTATTCCGATTTAAAATATCAGAAGTCTAAAAAAGTGGAATTGAAGAACATCAATTCCGTAGAACTTCAAGTGTTGAAACGGGATTACAGTTCATTATCCAGTGGAAAAGAATTTGCGGACGATCTCCACTATTTTAGTCAGGATATTGATTTGTTCGGGGAAGGCTCTTTTTATCAAGTATCCAATAGAACGCAACTTAAGGAAGGAGCTCAATTATTGGCAGATACCTACAAGGAGAATGCGATTAATGGGATAAACCAAAAGCAAGCGGCGATTGCTGAAATAGGGGAGAAGGTAGATTGGCGACAAGATTTTTCCGCTATGGCTGCCCTGACCAAAACCGAAACTTCTGTCCAATTCATCAGCAAATGGTTGAATAACTACACGCCGTTCGTACCTAAGTCCATGAACTATATTCCAATTGTGTTCTCGGTACTTTCCATAGGTATTTTTGGACTTTATTTTTTTGATTTTATCCCCGAATCTTTTTTGATTACGTGGTGGGTCCTAGGGATTATTATTGTGGGCCTTTTCTCTAAGAAAGTTATGCAATTGGGTCAAGAAACCACCAAATTGAAATCTACTTTTGACCAATACAACCAGTTACTGGCCATCATTGAAAAGACCGATTTTTCCTCGGATTTATTAAAGGAACAACAGGAGCATATTTTGAGTCAGGGTGAAGCAAATTCAAAAGTCCTTAAGAAATTTGCCAAGTTACTTGGGAATTTGGACCGAAATAATAACTTGATCTACCTCATTATCGCTAACGGATTTTTCCTAAGGTCTTTAACTGATTGCCTTGCGATCGAGAACTGGATTCAAAAGCATGGCAAGGATGTAGAAACCTGGTTCCATACTATTGCTTTTTTTGATGCGTATGGCAGTTTAGGGAACTATGCCTTTAACCATCCTGGGTTTACTTATCCAAAATTGACCGATACTAATGTGGTATTGAAATCCGAAAATGCCGGTCATCCTTTATTAAATCAATCAAAAAGTATATTGAACGATATTAGTATTGAAAAAGGACAGTTTTTTATCATTACAGGAGCCAATATGGCGGGAAAAAGCACCTTTTTACGAACGGTTTCGCTACAGATCATGATGGCCAATGTTGGGCTTCCGGTCTGTGCTCGGTCGGCATCCTATTCACCTATAAAGCTAATTACCAGTATGCGCACCACTGATTCATTGACCGACGATGAATCCTATTTCTTTTCAGAATTAAAGCGGTTGCGATTTATTGTAGATGAGATTCAACAGGACCGTTATTTTATTGTTTTGGATGAAATATTAAAAGGGACCAATAGCACGGATAAGGCTCTTGGGTCGCGTAAGTTTTTGGAACGCTTGGTTGCCAGTAAATCAACAGGTATCATTGCCACACATGACTTAAGCCTTTGTGAGGTAGCAAAGGAAAATACCACCGTCAAGAATTATTATTTTGATGCCGAGATTGTTGATAACGAACTTCATTTCGACTATACCTTTAAAACGGGAATCTGCCAAAATATGAACGCCTCCTTTCTATTGAAAAAAATGGGTATCGTGGAATAAAAGCTCAAGTTCAAGCACAAGTTCAAAACCAAAACCCAAATCCAAACGCAAGGTCAAGCATAAGCTCAAAATCAAACACAAACAAAAGTGCAAATACTAGATAGGAGGAATGTAAAATTGTAATTTGTGAAATACGTATCGAATTTGATTATGATGCAGTAGGTATTATCAGTTAGCACTGTCAATACAAAATAGAAATACAGCATAAATAGCAGTGGTAATCGGTAAAAATACGTATCGAATTTGCTTTTAGATGCTGCAGAGAATAGTTGCTTTATGTTAGTAGTAGATACCTCAAAAACAGTCAAATAAAATAAGCTACAAAACATGAACCCTAGGCTGAAAATATGAACTTGAATTTGAAACTTGAATTTGAATTTCATTTATGGATTCGTTAACGCAAATAGTTCTTGGTGCGGCTGTAGGTGAAGCTGTATTGGGTAAAAAAGTAGGGAATAAAGCGATGCTTTATGGAGCTATTGCGGGTACCATTCCAGATTTGGATTTTTTGGCAGGTTATTTTGTCGATACGGTGACCGCAACGGAATGGCATAGGGGCTTTAGTCATTCCATTTTCTTTTCGGTTTTGTTCGCCCCGGTTTTTGGATGGCTGATTTGGAAGCTAGATCACAAGAAGGAGGCTTCTTGGAGGGATTGGTCATGGCTGATGTTCTGGGGATTGTTCACTCATCCGCTATTGGATTCTTTTACCACTTGGGGGACACAGCTTTTTTGGCCGTTCAAGACCAAACTAGCCTTTCAAAGTGTTTTGGTGATAGACCCTTTGTATACGATTCCTTTTCTGGTTTTCTTTGTTTTGGCGATGTTTCAAAAACGAACGACTTTAAAGCGAAGAAAGTATGTCAATCTAGGCCTTATTGGGAGTAGTGCATATCTAGTAATAACGCTGATTTTAAAGGGTCTTGCATATCAGGAATTTGAAAGGGCGCTGGAGGTACAGGGTATACCATACACTCAATTGAACACAAGACCTGCCCCCTTCAATACAATTCTTTGGAGCGCCAATATTGACACCAAGGATGCTTACCTGATCGGAAACTATTCTTTTTTTGACTCTCAATCCATAGTATTCACGGCATATCCAAAAAACCATGACTTGTTGGGTGATTTGATTACAAATGACAAAATAAAACGACTCGTGCAAATAACCGAAGGTTGGTATACTTTAGCGGAAAAGGAAGGACAGCTTTATTTCAACGATTTACGGTTCGGGTTAATGAGTATGGATGAAAACGAAACGCAATTCGCATTCAGTTATCGGCTTGTTTCCAGAGAGGGTAAAATCTTGGTTGAAGAAACCCCAAAGATCAAGGGGGATGCGAAACGTCTGATGAACTCACTCTGGGAACGTATTTGGGGGAACTAATTTCTTAAAATGGATAACCAATGGCAAAGTTCAAGGTCATTTTGTTGGCCTTGTTCCCAAAGAAGGGTACGTTCCAACGGTCATCTTCAGGTAGGTAAGGCACCCGGAGCGGAGAAGCCAAATCTAATCTAATTACAAAATTTTGAATATCCAATCGAACTCCAAAACCTACGCCTGCCGCAACTTCCTTTACCCAGTCTTTCTCAAACTTACCTTCGGTAAAAAGGGTTTGTGAGAAGTTGCTATTTTGTTGGTCATCTTCGATATCCGAATAATCACCGGTGAGCCAAACATTTCCGGCATCCACAAAAAGCGCACCCTTTAAGTAGGAGAAAAGTGGGAATCGGTATTCCATATTAGCCTCCAGTTTTAAGTTTCCTGAACGGTCAAAAAAATCGGTTGAGGTATTTTCCCTTCCAGCATTAAAACTGCCCGGTCCTAAAGACCGTATGTTGAAGGCACGAACACTATAGGGTCCTCCGGAAAAAAATTGTTTCACAAAGGGAAGCGTCTGACTGTTGCCATAAGGAACACCCCATCCAGCATAAATACGAGAGACCAAAGTCTGTTCCTTTCCCCAGCGGATATATAAGCGTAAATCCGCATCGGCTTTAGCATATTGGGCAAACTCAGCGCCAAAAATGGTTCCTGAACTTCCGCTGATCAAATTAAAAAAGTTACCCGCTAAATCAATATTCGCGTTGAAATAAAGGGGAAAGTCCTTCCCAAGGTTAGATACCTCATCGTAAGTAAATCCGTATATAAGACCGGCAATAAAGCGTTGGTTAAAACTTCTTCTTAGAAAGGGATTGTCATCCAGTATGGTCTGGAATTCATCCGTAACATTGGATAGTCTCGAATAGTTGATATTGATGGGATCCAATTGTTGGAATACATATTGATTTTCCTTCCAGGTATATCCAAAGGAGGTGTTTATAGAACTTAGGGTAAACAACTGACTTCGTTGCAGGAAGTCTAAACCCAATGATATTTTGGTTTTCGGTACCGCATACTTGAATCTACTTGGGGAAAATGGAATCGATCTGGGAATCACTAGATCTGTTCTAATACCTCCGGCAATACTGCTTAGACTGGAATTGCTTCCGGTGGATATTTGAGATTCATAAGAAAAGTTCGTCGATATACTTAAGGTCTCCCCACCCTTGAATAAATTTCTATTGATGTAGGTCAATAAAATACCCGGACCTGTAAATCCGTTCGATTTTGTTACACCCTGCAATTCGGCCCTTAACGATCTTTTGGTAAGTGGAGCGAGATAAATACTGGCGGCCAAAGAGCCGTTATCGCCATCTGTGGCGGTAGTGTCCAGCTCCGTATATTGTATATTTACAAATTTATAACTACCTAATGAAGAAAGCCGGTTACTTGTTAATTTGGAGGCACTGGCATCATAAAGGTCTCCTTCCTTGAATAACAGATAGGACTCTAACAATCTTGGTTTAAAATAAAGTTCATCTTGAATAAAATCAATGCCGTTTACTTGTTCCTTGTTTTTTTCGGTTATCGGTAATGTATCCGCTTCTATGGAATAGTTTGGATATACGGTAATGGAGTCAATAGTGTAGGGAATCGCCGCACGGCCTGGAACGTCTTTTTTGAGCCTAAGAAAAAGGTCGAACTTTCTATTTTTGTATTGGTTGGTATCTGCCTCGAAAATAAGCAAGTTCTCTTGACTGTTGTAGTATCCACGTTGCTTAAGCCCATTATTGAGTCGTTCGCGTTCAGCTTTTAAAAGATTTAGATCAAAACGGTCTCCTTTGGACAAGGATGTTTTCCGTATCATTTTTTCTATTTCCCTATATATGGAAAGTGAATCGGATTCCAACGTATAATTTTCAAGGAGGTAGGGTTCCGCCAATTTGGCCGAATAATCCACCGATGCAAACTTTCCCGCTATGTTGGTTTTATAATCTGATCGGCTATAGAAAAAACCATTGTTATCCAACCGGTTCAACATCAGTTCCTCTACGCGTTCAGGATTCACACTGGAAAAATAAACCGGTTCCTCGCCAAATGATTTATTCAGGAATTTATAAATGAACCCGGGTTTTTCACGTTGTGCTTTATAGTGAAAATAAAGTGCCGGTTTGATCCCCAAAAAAGTGGTATTGGGGTTGGGTTCTATTAAATTGAACAACTCTGTCCTCACTTCCTTAATCCCCTTGACATCTTCCGTAGCCTCCAAGTCCAGTTGTGCTCCGGTATACAATTGCTCTCCTTCTGGAATGAATTTCTCAATACCACAAGAGTAGATAAGCAATAATAGCAAGCCGTAAATTGTTCTATATGTAATCAGCTTATTCCTCAACGCTTCAAAATCAATTTTTCTTTTCTTTTTCTTTCTTTTCCTCTTTGGATGTATTCGACGCTTCCTCCTTCTTTTTCAACGGACTAAATAATTGGCTGAATTTGTTAAACTCCCGGTCAAAAATAAACGCGATACCCGTGACAATTAATTGCCCGTCTATGATATTTTGATACTCCTGTCTTCGAAACCCTTTTAGCCTATAGGTGCCCTCCTCGCTTAAAAGATATTCTAAAGTTACATTTCCAATTATTGGTGTGTCAGTGTCGCCAGCGGCGGCGCTACCTTCTACATCAACCGCGCTACCCGCTGTAACGATAAGCCTATCATCAAAGAGTTTTTTACTGGCGTTAATATTAAGTTGTGTACGGTTTTGGGTACTTCCACTTTGATAATCCTGAAAGCTGTCCAAATCAAAACCTAATTCAAATCCACTTTTCCCCAATAATTTATTGGAAATGGCATTTAGTTCACTGGATAGCACCTTGTTCACATTATTTCGGGCAAGGGCAATTGCACCTCCATTACTGCCATCGCTTCCTGTAGTAGGGTAGAATCGGTTTAGCGCTAGTAATGAAAATACCTGTTTGTTCAATTCGGACTCCTGTTCGTTCAATTGCTGGATACGGCCATACACGGCACCACCAAAATTACCTTGGGCGTTTTCTGGCATATCCAGCGCAAAGGATAACTCAGGTTCCATAATTTGACCATCAATATTTAAATAGACCAAGAAAGGTGCGGACTGTTGGTATCTTCTGGAAACGCCACTGTCTTGGCCAAAACTAATGGCGGACATTAACGGCGCAGCCGATGTTTCGATTTCATAGATAGCGGTCACATCCATTTTAGCATCATAGGGATCACCACTCCAAACAATACTGCTACCTTTTTGCAATTGAAACTCCCGGCTCACCAAGTTGTATAGACTAGTGCGATAAAAACCTGAATTGAGCTCCAATCTTCCAGATAAGCGGATGTCTTGATTTGGGTCGATATTTAGGTTTAGGGTAGCATCACCGGTCGCCTGTAATTTATCTTGTGACTTTTCATCCAAAACTATGGTAAATGTAGCCTCATTGCCAATCTCTATTGTAGTGTTGATATCCATGCCCGCAAAAAAGGAATTGGAAGTTTCCCGGTCGTTTCTGGTCAGGATCGCATCGGGATTTTTCCTATTTACAAAGATGACAACACCATCACGTTCTTGAATATCAAACTGGTCCTGTGGCACAACGTAGGTGAGGTCTGTGATATCCCGAACCCGGACACTACCATCGATCACCGGTAATTCCAAATCTCCTGTTACCTTCAAATTGGTACTAACACTGGCGATACCATATACCAGTTCATCATCCCCTTTTTTTGAATCCAGCACTCTAAATTTATCGGTTTTAGCGGTAAAGTCGAATGCGGGATTAAAAATATCTTGGGTCATAATATTCCCATTGAGGGTTATGGTACCTTGATGAACATCGTTTATTTTGAATGTATTGAAGGCAATTCCATCCTGGTCTAAATCCAATGTCTGGTCATTTATTTCCAATGCTGTGTTGTAGGCAGAAAGGCTCAAACCTACATCATTGAAACTTATCCTACCCGAATATGTAGGTTCTGAGAGCGTTCCACCTACGAGCATACTACCCGTAAGATAGCCCTTTGGGTTGGAGAGTTGTTCTTTAAAAAAACCTTGTACGATACGGGTCTCAAGCTTTTGTATGTCAAGTTCCATATTTAAATCGGCAGTATTCTCCCTAGCCGTGTAGTCGCCGGTCAACCTGAGGTTTGCACCACCATCCTGCAGTGCCAAATCAAAATCATATTCTGCAAAGGATTTCGAAGAAGCGTCCAAACTTAAGGTTCCCAACGGATTTTGCATTACTTGAAAATCCTTGATATTGATATCCGCGACGAGACCAGGGGATGCGTAGGGATTTAAAATGACAAAATTACCCCCTACATTTCCTTTGGCCAATGCCTCATCAGGATTTAAAAGACTAAGAAAGGTCTGTAGTTGGAAATTTTCAAAAAGGACACCTATATGCTCGGTTTCCATTTTGGGAACTTTATTGGAAATCTCCATTTTCTGGGTATTTCTGCTAAAAATAAAATTTTGAAAGTCAGTAAAGGATGCTGCAATAACGATGCTGTTGTCTTCTGGTAGTTCCCATTGTTTTTTATTGAGCACCAAATCTTTCGGGTCTATATGTAATTTGAGGGTATCCTTTAGAAACACTAGTTCTGAGCTAATATGCACCACCTGAACTGTATCGTTTTTAGAGTTAAAGTCCAAAACAAGTGCTTTGTTTTTGATACTACCCTCCAGATTGGTTTGTTTCAAATGGAGTGGGTCGTAAATAAGGTCCGCAATACCGGCAGAGAATTTTAGATCTACAGAATCTCCTTTGATAAAGGCATCAAGACTGTCTACAGAACTACCGGCATAGGAAATTTTGGGAATTTTTACTTGGGCCGATAAGCGTTGCATTTTAGAATTAAAGCTGGCATCGATGTTCAAGGAATCCAAATCCTTTATGCCACTGAAAAAAACTTTCGATAAAATGGGCGTTGGCTTAATTTCCAACGCCAGTTTGGCCTCAATGTCGTCATCCGCTACAAATGCCTTTGGTTCATCCGTGAAATAATGCTCCAGCTGCTTTTTGAGGGCAGTTGTAATACGATTTGGAGATGCATTCGATGAAAGTTCACCATTTATAAATTCACTTTGTATGGAAACGTCGGTAATGGAATCTTCAATATGCGCTTCTAAATGTATGGGAGATACTTGGTATTGCTCGTTATCCGATACGGCAATTCCTTGATCAATATTGGTTTCAATAGTATACTCTGAAGGCGAACCAACATAAGTACCGTTAATGTTGGCTGCAATTTTGATATTATTTTTTGCAAGTCCTAGTTTTTTTAAATCCGCCCCAATGATATTGGTGGTTAAGGTTACCTTATTCTTGTCGGTTTCCAAAGTAATGGAAGCATTCGCCTTCATGTTCAAATTGGGATCATTTATTTGAGCGGTCATATCCCCAGTACCCTCTTTTAATTCCCCTGAAAATCCAATGTCCTTATACGAATAACCATTGAATTGAAATTGTGAAATGGAACCATCGACCGTTGCATCGATATTAGAGGGAGCAGTCCCTGTCCCTGAACCTTTTACTTGGAATGAAATAGGTCCCAGTTGCTCATTCTGTAGTAATTTGCCCAATTGCAATGTGTCTACTTTTATGTTTCCGTTAAAGCTGGGGGTGTTGCCAAAAGTTACGCTCGCATCTATTAAAGCCATCCCTTCTGGTATTGTTATCCGGGAATCTGTTGTAACACTGGTCATGGTACCTGATAAGCTACCTGCAATGGTTATGGTTTTGGGAAGGGATATTCCCAATTCTTTGGAGGAAATGAATTTATTTATGTCCTTTTGGTTGCTGACCAAGGTAATATTGTTCAGGTCATAACGAATGGAATCTGGTTGGGTTAGGTTGAATAGCAAACCTGATGCAGTCAGTTTCGATTCCTTGCCCCATTTTAATTCGGTTGTAAAATCATCTACTTTTTTCAAGCTCCCATTTGCCCTTAAGGAACCTGTAATGGTTTGGGAGGCCAATGAGTCCAAATACATGTTTTCAGCTAAACTGGGCAAGAAATCTTGAACATCTTCCATTTCCAATATTACATTGGACAAGGAGGCGGTAATGGCACTGTTCTCCGGATTTTTCAAGGCTTGATCTATCGAATTATATTTAACCTGGAGGTTTGCATTGGCGGAACTTTGATTTAGTTGTACCACCAAATTGGATAAGGTGGCTGTTGTTTCGGTAAGACCGGCGTCAAAGGCCAACTGATCTAACCGTATGCCACTAGCTTCCCTGAATGAAAATTCAGATACCGTTAAATTGAACATTTGGGGTCGGTATTCAAAATTCGATGCCTGAAGTTGCAACTTTTGAATTTGAAACGCATTGGGATCGAATGTTGTTGCATTTTGTTCGGTACCGTTTAGGGTGTAGGATACCATATTGTTCTGTAAATCCAGTTTTTTGGCACCTAGTATGAACTCGGGCCATTCAAATGTGTTATCGGTATTTGAAACCTGTTGCTCGGTATTGTTGTCGGTAAGATGAAGCTCAATTTGTGAATCGTGAATGACCAGATCATTGGTTTCATATTGGTTCTTGGTAACATTGGCCAACATATCCGTGAGGCTTATAGTTCCCAACTTTAAATCGGTTTCCAACGCATCGGGTTCGGATTTATAATTGATCTCGAGGTTGGTCACTTCAAAAGCACCGACTTCAATAAATGGCAAAACTGTGCTTGTGGTATCGTTGGTTTCGGGAAAAGGATGGCATTGCAAGTAAGTAAATTGTGTGTCGCCTAAATTGAAATCAGCTACTGCGAATTTCATTTGTTCCAGGTCAAATTCGGACACTTCAGCAGCTAATTTACTTAGAACAAGCTTCAGGTCCATCCCCAAATAAGCGTCATTATAATTCAATTTCCAGTCGGAAAAATTGAAGTCACCCAGCGAGATATCCATTGGTTCAGAGGTAGTAGTAGAGGTAGTATCTGTTGGAGCTGTTAACGCATCGATTAGAAAGTAAAAATTAAAATCTTCTTCAGTATTACCCCTACTAATATTTGCGATGACCCCATCCGAATCCACTCCATCAATGGATAGTTGATTTTTAAATAGCATAGGATAGATGGGAATATCCGCTTGAAGCGATCTGGAATAGAATAGGGTATCCCCTTGCTTGTCTTCGAGATAAATGGCATCGGCCTGTAAATCTCCTGAAAAGGTAATGTAAAGGCTGCCTACGGTTACTTTGGTATTCGTTTTATCGGATATATAATTAGTAATCTTGGATACGATGAAGTTTTGTGCCCAAGGTGTTCTAATGACCAAAACCAAAATGAAAAATACCAATAACAGCCCGAGGATAATCTTCCCGAAAAGTTTGAGGTATTTTTTGATTTTTTGATTTTTTTGGTTCATATGGGAAACAATTTAAAATCGAACCCTGAAATTCAATTTTTGGCCATGATAGTCTATTATCCTAGCTGTACCATAAAACCTGAGGCAATAATAATGAGTAGCAATATTATAATAACAAGATTGTAAAACCTTCTCTTTTTTCTTTTGGTCTCTTTTAATATTGCCATAAAAAATGTAAAGTTAATCGTACCTAGGTGTAAATTTAACTTTTTTGAAAATAAGATTGCCTATATAACAATTCAATCGCAGTATTCCTAGAGCAAAATCTGGTTGGCTGTAAATCTTATTTTAATCCTTTTACCTGAATGTTATGAAAACTATCGGCCTGTAATCGCAACAGTTCTTCTGCCTTCTTTTTCTTATAACCATAAAGTTCGGATTCCCCTTTAAGGTCTTCGTAGATTTTTTGATTCAAATCCCCATCGGTAGTAGCAATGAGTTTGCGATGTGCCACTTTTTGTGCTACCCATTCAGACAGGATGCTTTCCGCTTCTTCCAATTTTATGTCATATTCCCCCTTGGATGCTAAAAGTTTCGCGATAATAGGGGAAGTTTCTATAACCAAAAATAGTAGAAAAATAAAGAAGGAAGGAAACCATGCCAATTCTCCCAATGCATTGATGCGGGCCATAAGTCCGTCAAACCCATCAATGACTGGCTGTGAGTTTTTAACAACATTCGCGTACTCCGCATCCAATACCACAATCTGTGATTCAATGCTCCTGATTTTATCCGCATTAATGCTTTTGAGCGCATTGAGTTCCGCTAAAGCGGCATCGTGCTTTTCACGTTTTTCCTTATACACCGGACCTTTTCCTAAAAGTTTGGTACCCGCGGTGCCTTCGGCTTCGGAAATATAGGTATCGTATAGGGCGTTGGTTTCAACTTCCTTTAGCGTAACTTCCGATTTTAAAGCAGCGATATCTTGATTAAGCTGCTCAACTTTCGGGGTGTATTGCAAAGCCAGTTGGTCTTTGTTGGCCAAGGTGAGCTCATTTTTTTGCTCCAATAAAACCTGATTTATTTCTTTTTCAAACAATTTCATTTCCAAGGGTTTGGAAATGACCACGGCGATAATAATTGCTAAAATTATACGTGGGGTAGCCTGTAAAAGTTCTTGACTAATATTGTTCCTTTTTTTAATGGTCGATACAATAAAACGGTCCAAATTAAAAATAAGAAGTCCCCAAATAAGCCCAAAAAAAACAGCGGCGTATACAGTGTCAAATACCGTAAAAAGTGCATAGCTACTGGCGATAAAAGCCATAACTGCGGTAAAGAATACGGTAGCGCCAATGCCGGCATATTTGTTCTGCTCGCCTTTAGAGCAGGTTTTTAGAAGTTCTGCATCTGCACCTGAGCAAAGGATAAAAAAGTCTTGGATCATGATTTTTTTGATTTGACCTGCCTACTGGCAGGCTGATTGATGATGGTATGTATTGGGAGAACGCAACTATTTGATTTTTGGTACGCAAAAAGCCCTCTTTTAGAAGGGCTTTAATGCTTATTTGACGTTGGATTTACTCTCTTGTTACAGGATCTTTAGTAATTCTTACTATTGTATTTCCTTTTTTGGTTCTGGATTCGATATGTAACTCGGTATTCTTTTTTAGGAGTTCAATCGCCTTGTCAGAGGATATTTCTTTATCCTCGTACATGAATTTCGCTCCTTTTTTGGCCATGTCTATAACGTGGTCTATAGGTGATTGTGGTATGGGAGGCGCTGGAGGTGTTGGGGTAGAAACATCCTTTTGATTCGTATAAATTTTAACTTCAGGTTTCTTGTTGGTATAAGGCATTGTTTCAACAAAAATATTTTTTTTATTCTTCACGATTTGAAGCCCTTCTTCGGTAGAAATCTCTTTGCCGTCAAAATAAAACTGTGCGTCACGTATTGCAAGTGACTGTAAGTTATCCATTAGACTGGAACTTTTTGCCGATTTGACACCAACATTATGGCTATAGACCATTACATTTTCGACTGCATTGATTTCTTGGTTTTCAATTGTCTCTTCAATTACATTGTCTGCATAATCTGGAGTATTGGGTGCCTTCGGTGCTTTTGGCGCCGGTGGCGGTCCGGGAAAATCGGGAAAAGGTTCTGCGTCTGCCTTTTGCTTGTCGGACATTAGTCCGTATATAAATTCTAAACGCTCCACATCGCTTTTTAAAATACGCATACGGTAGCTGTCCATTTCATTATATTTTTTTGCCAGTGTATTGTATTCCTTTAACTGTTGACGTGATGCGCCATCTTGTTTGTTCTTCGGTAAGCATTCTGGAAATGGTTGTGCCTCTTTTCTATCGGATGGACTCATGCTTTTGTAAGTAGTTTCCAATATGTTTAAATCGCTCAGAGGGATGACTCTTTTTTC
>JBBSKR010000090.1:0-13353 GCA_038256135.1 Flavobacteriales bacterium
CGATACCAAGCCAATAGGTTGTTGAATTATTTTAATGATTCGGAACGGATAAGTGTCATAGGTGCGAGCAATAATATAAACAATGCAGGGTTTTCTTTCAATGAAATATATGATATGCTTGGCAGAACGCGTGGGGCGTTTCCATAAACAATCAAGGTGGAACCATAAGTCCAAGAATATCTACATCCTTTAATATTAGGGAAAAATTTCAATTCGAACCTGAATATTCTATTTCCTTTGGCTCTGCAAAATACAATTTGGATGGTCTTACCGATATTGATTATATATCTATCTCATCGTCTCAATCTAAAAACCACTTCATATTGGCCTAAGAACATCATATGGGGGAATGACCTTAATAATAGTTATAACAATAATGTAGGACCAGGATTTGATAAGGATGCACTTTTTTGGAACATGAGTTTAGGATATGAGTTTTTGAAAAAAAAATGCAACGATTAAGCTTTTGGATTATGATATTTTGAATCAAAATATTAATACCCGAAGGTCTTGCGGGGATGATTTTATCCAAGATTTTCAGGGAACAGTTTTACAGCAATACTTTATGATGAGCCTTACATTTAAATTTGATCCGTTTGGAGGGGCGAAAAATAAAGGAGGGGGAATTCAATTTTACTAGATTTATCCAATCCATAATAATTATAAAAGTTATCGCCAACCATACTGCCATGGTAACTGAATTTTTATCTTTTTATGGAATATAAATTTGATATGCAAATATTTTGCAGGCAACCATATAGGAGTTAGGAGTACCGAAATTCAAATCGGCAAATCTAAATAGAAAGTCATAACAATTGAATTTGATTTTTGAACTTGAACTTGACACTTGAGTTTGAACTTCAAAGTCCCCCCCCAGAAGCTATCTGTTCCACCTGATGCGGGATATTCAATGGAATTCAATACTAAAATTCAGCAGATCACTTCGTCGTACCACCTCGTGAGGAAGTCCGTTGATTTTTGTATTTCAGTTTAAGTTTGAAAAGAGGGCATAGAATACTGTAAAATAGCGATTAGCATATAGCGATCAGCCTGCAGCTTTTTTCTTGATTTGAATTTGATTTTTGTATTTAAATTTTGAACTCGAAGCCACCTAGGGCACGGGCAGTCTTCGTCGCGCCTACTCGTGAAAACGGCCGTTGATTTTTGTATTTGAGCTTAGGTTTGAAAAGAAGGAAAAATACTGTAAAATAGCGATTAGCATATAGCGATCAGCGTACAGCTTTTTTCTTGATTTGAATTTGATTTTTGTATTTAAATTTTGAACTTGAAGCCACCTAGGGCACGGGCAGTCTTCGTCGCGCCTACTCGTGAAAACGGCCGTTGATTTTTGTATTTGAGCTTAAGTTTGAAAAGAGGGCATAGAATACTGTAAAATAGCGATTAGCATATAGCGATCAGCGTACAGCTTTTTACTTGATTTGAATTTGATTTTTGTATTTAAATTTTGACCTTGACACTTGAGCTTGAACTTCCAAGCTACCACCCCCCGGAAGCACCACCTCCACCAAATCCACCACCACCAAAGCCACCACCGAATCCACCTCCACCAAAGCCACCTCCGCTGCCACCGCCAAATCCCCCGCTAGAACCACTGGATCGGCCCATATTGCTCAGAATAATCATGTCCCATACACTTAGGCCCTTGCGTCTGCCTCTACTTCCGTTATTGTTTCCACTTTTTCTACTCCACAGAATAAAAAGGATGACAATGAAAATGATAAAGGGCATTACGGAGGAAAAGGGAAAGCCTTCATTACTACTATCAAACGTGCGGTCCTCTTGAAATTCACCCATAAGTACTTGGAAGATGACGTCCGAACCTTTGTCAAGCCCCGCATAATAGTTACCTGTTCTGAATTCAGGAAGTATGATATTTTCTATGATTCGTTTGGAGAGTGCATCCGTTAAGGAACCTTCAACGCCATAACCTGTATTTATTGCTATTTTCCGATCATCTTTTGCCAGAATTATAAGGATGCCGTTATCCTTTTCTTTTTGACCTATTCCCCATTTTTGTCCCCATTGGGCTCCAAGGTAATTGATGTTCTCACCCTCGGTACTTGCGATGATGGTAATAACAATTTGTGTAGAAGTGCTATCGGAATATTGGACCAATTTTTGGTTCAGGTCCTTTTTTTGTTGGTCGCTCAATAGATCAACGTAGTCATAAACACTGGTCTGCAGGCTTGGTTTTTCGGGAATTTCAAATTGGCTCCATACCGGATTGAACCAAAGCAAAATTAAAACAAGGCTAACCTTTAGATATCTCATTGCTCAATTCGTTGGTGTCATCCGATTGCCAAGGAAAGTGACTGTTTAGTTCAGCTCCTGCCTTAAGAATGCCGGCAACAAGACCATCCTTAAAGCTTCCTTTCTCAAAATTACGTTGAATAATATCCTTTGTGCTTTGCCAAAAATCTTCAGGAACTACTTTGTCAATACCTTTATCTCCACAAATAACGAATTTTTTATCATTGACAGCAACGTAAATAAGGACGCCGTTGTCGTGCTTCGTGTTATCCATTTTTAATAGGTGGAAAACGGCTTGGGCTCGTTTGTAATGATCTAATTTGGTATGCGCTTCAATATGTACCCTTATTTCCCCTGAAGTATTTTTTTCTGCATTCAGAATTGCGTCCACTATTTCCTGTTCCTCTGATGCTGTTAAAAAATCTTCTACTTTGGACATCGACAAATCAATCAAATTCAAAATTCACATCTGGTGCATTTTCAGAACCGGCATCAGCTTGATAGTAGGCCAATTCATCAAAGTTCAAAATACCGGCCAAAATCGAATTCGGGAATTTTTTAATGTGCAGGTTATAGGGTTCTACAGTTGCATTGAAGCGGTCCCTGGCTACGTTGATCCTGTTTTCGGTTCCTTCAAGTTGGGCCTGTAATTCTAGAAAATTTTGATTGGCTTTTAAATCAGGATAGCGCTCTACGGTTACCAACAAACGGCTAAGTGCGCTGCTCAATCCACTTTGTGCTTGGTTGAATTGGGCCAGTTGCTCAGGTGTAATATTAGCGGGGTCGATACTTATTGAGGTAGCTTTTGCCCTAGCTTCAATAACATCGGTCAAAGTCCCCCTTTCAAAATCAGCGGCTCCTTGTACTGTTTTAACCAAATTGCCAATAAGGTCATTCCTCCGTTGGTAGGTACTTTCCACATTCGCCCAAGATTTAGTCGAAGTTTCTTTTAGTGCTATTGCGGTATTGTTAAAGCCAACTCCCCATTGGTAGAGTCCGAACGCGATAACGGCAAGTACGATAAGAGCAATAATTCCTTTTTTCATGATAGGTGTTGTTAGAGTTGGTCTTTAATTTTAATAAGCTCGGCTTTTACCCGTTCTAATTTTTGGATGATATCAAAATTGGATAGCGCTTGTTGTTTTTCTTCCTTTAGATGAATTTTGGCACCCTCAAGTGTAAAACCACGTTCTTTTACCAAGTGGTAGATAAACTGAAGGTTTTTAATATCTTGAGGTGTGAATTTCCTGTTCCCTTTAGCATTTTTTTTCGGTTGTAATACGTCAAATTCTTTTTCCCAAAAACGGATTAATGAGGCGTTGACCCCAAAGGCTTTGGCTACTTCGCCAATGCCGTAATATCTTTTTTCTGGGAGTTCTATTTGCATTAATCCAATGATTGGTTTTCTTGGTTCGCGAATTTCAACATGTTCTCAAATTCTTCAGCAGATAAACTGCCGTAATAGAAATTGATGGGATTGATTCGGTTAGAATCTTTCCAGACTTCGTAATGCAGGTGTGGTGCCTCTGACCTGCCCGTACTGCCTACAAAACCAATAAGGTCTCCGCGTTCTACTTTTTGACCTCTCTTAACATTGTATTGGCTTAAGTGACCATAAAGGCTCAAATACCCATAGCCATGCTCTATACGGATGTGTTTGCCATAGCCAGACGAATTATTGTCCGCACGTGTTACAGTTCCATCTCCAGTCGCATATATCGGAGTGCCTTTAGGAGCGGTAAAATCCATACCATAGTGCATTTTTCTAGCTTTGGTAAAAGGGTCAGATCTCCATCCATATCCGGAAGCCATACGGGTTAAATCCTCATTATTTAGAGGTTGAATGGCTGGTATGGACATTAATAATTTTTCTTTTTCCTCGGCCAATTTGGTAATCTCGTCCAAAGATTTGGATTGAATGACCATTTGCTTTTTAATAATATCCAATCTTTTGGTTGTGGCGGTGATCATTTCTGAATTGTTGAAACCTTCCAACGATTTGTAGCGGTTGATGCCTCCAAATCCAGCGCGTCGCTGCTCGTCTGGAATAGGGTTGGCCTCAAAGTAAAGGCGATAGATATTATTGTCCCGCTCTTCGATATTACCCAGAACCTCTTCTATTTGCTCCATTTTTTTATTTAGCAACTCATATTGAAGCTCATAATTTTTCACTTCACGGGATAGGGAAAGTTCCCTAGGCGTATTAATAAGATCGGTATTTAAAAGCAGTACCAGTGATAAAAAGCCAAACAGGGAGGCTCCCAAAACAAATAAGGCAATATTTCGATAGCGCCTTGATTTTCTGGGTTCTATTTTGCGGTAGGACAACGTGTCCGGGTCGTAATAGTATTTTACCTTAGACATGAATGTAAATTATCCTATTTTTGTGGTTTAATTTTAACATAACAAACAAATATAAAAATTGTTTTACAGAAACGGTTAAAATTTGTAAAAGCTTAGCATTTTAGATGAATTCCAAAGATACACGAACCCAATTTCTGAATTTTTTTAAGGGTAAAGAACACAAAATCGTACCCTCTGCCCCAATGGTCATAAAAGATGATCCTACCCTGCTTTTCACGAACGCGGGAATGAACCAATTTAAAGAGTATTTTTTAGGCATTAGCCAGGCCAAAAATTCAAGGGTTGTGGATACCCAAAAATGCTTAAGGGTGAGTGGCAAACATAATGACCTGGAAGAGGTAGGTAAAGACACCTATCATCATACCATGTTCGAGATGTTGGGCAACTGGAGTTTTGGTGATTACTTTAAGGAGGAAGCAATTACCTGGGCCTGGGAATTATTGACAGATGTACTTAAGATAGAAATGGATAGTCTGTATGTTTCCGTGTTTGAAGGAAGTGATGATGCAGACCAATTGGGAAAGGATCATGAGGCTTATCAACTGTGGGAAAAGATTGTTCCAGTTGATAGAATTATCATGGGCAATAAAAAGGATAATTTTTGGGAAATGGGCGATCAAGGTCCCTGTGGCCCCTGTTCAGAAATTCATGTGGACATACGTTCCAAAGAAGATAAAGCTAAGGTTTCAGGTGCAAGTCTCGTAAATCAAGACCATCCACAGGTTGTGGAAATATGGAACTTGGTATTTATGCAATATAATCGTAAGGCCGATGGATCCTTGGAAAGTCTGCCAGCCAAACATGTGGATACAGGTATGGGTTTTGAGCGCCTATGCATGGTTTTGCAAGGGGTTCAATCCAATTATGATACTGATATTTTTAAACCGCTCATTCGTGAAATTGAAACAATTACAAATACGCATTATGGGAAAGTAGAAGATACTGATGTCGCCATACGCGTAATTAGTGATCACATACGTGCGGTTTCCTTTTCTATTGCCGATGGACAATTGCCAAGTAACACCGGTGCCGGTTATGTAATACGAAGAATTTTAAGAAGAGCGGTACGCTACGGATTTACCTTTTTAAATATTAAGGAGCCCTTTATGTATCGCTTGGTCAATGTACTTACCGATACGATGGGCAATGCTTTTCCAGAATTGAAGGACCAAAAGCAACTAATTGAAAATGTTATCAAAGAAGAGGAGCATTCCTTCTTAAAAACCCTTGATCAAGGGTTGGTGCTTCTTGATACCATCATAAATAATACGAAAGGTACTACCGTAAATGGTGCCAAGGCATTTGAGTTGTACGATACCTTTGGCTTCCCCATTGATTTGACCGCTTTGATCCTTAGCGAAAAGGGTTATGAATTGGACGCGGCAGGTTTTGAAAAGGCAATGCAGCAACAAAAAAATAGATCCAAATCTGCTTCTGAAGTTTCAAAACAAGATTGGGAAATACTTCAATTCGACAACGAACAGGAATTTGTTGGCTATGATACTTTGGAGGCCGAGGTAAAAATCACCAAATACCGTAAGATAGTCTCAAAGAAGGAAGGTACACAATATCAATTGGTTTTCAATCTCACTCCGTTTTATGCCGAGGGTGGTGGTCAGGTAGGGGATAAGGGATATTTGGAAGATGCTCATGGTGATGTAGTTTATATAATAGATACCAAAAAAGAAAATAATGAAATTATCCACTTTGCTGAGAATCTTCCAAAGCATTTAAAGGAATCTTTTAAAGCGGTGGTGGACAAAAAACAACGGAGTAGAACCGAAGCAAATCATACGGCCACACATTTATTACATCAGGCTTTACGGGAAGTTTTAGGTAAACATGTAGAGCAAAAAGGTTCTGCGGTACATTCGAAATACTTACGATTCGATTTTTCCCATTTTTCCAAACTTACTTCGGATGAATTACGGGAAGTAGAGAATTTTGTGAACGCGCGTATTGAAGGCCAGTTGAAATTACAGGAACAACGAAACGTACCTATGAAGGAAGCCATTGATGCTGGTGCTATGGCCTTGTTTGGTGAAAAATACGGCGATGCGGTGCGTACCATCAGATTTGGTCAATCCATTGAATTATGTGGGGGAACCCATGTACAAAATACCGGAGATATCTGGCAGTTTAAAATTAAGTCCGAAGGTGCAGTAGCTTCAGGTATAAGAAGGATAGAGGCGATAACAGGTGATGGCGTTAAAAATTTTCATATTGAAAATAACAAGCTTTTATCTGATATTAAGGATGTTTTGGGGAATGTACAAGATCCCGTGAAGGCAGTTTCCAGTTTACAGGATGAAAATAGTAATCTCAAAAAACAAGTTACGGAGTTATTAAAGGATAAGGCAAAGAACCTAAAAGGTGGTCTTTTGCAGGAATTACAGGAAATCAACGGTATCCATTTCTTGGCTAAGAAAATCGATTTGGAAGCAGAAGGTGTCAAGGATCTCTGTTTTGAAATGGGGATTCAAAAAGATAACCTGTTTTTGCTTTTTGGCACGGAACAAAATGGCAAGGCCTTACTTTCTTGCTATATTTCAAAAGAGTTAATAGCTTCCAAAAATTTGAATGCAGGAACTATTGTACGGGAATTGGGTAAATACATTAAAGGCGGTGGAGGTGGTCAACCTTTCTTTGCAACAGCAGGAGGTAAGCATCCAGCTGGGATTAATGAGGCATTGATAAAAGCGAAGGAGTATTTATAACAATAGGCTCTACTGCGTTGGATTGACATTAAATCTCATTCTTACCTTTATGTTTAGCGATAACATTTTAAAGACTATCTTCAAAAGGTAGCTGGATGCTCGCCAATTTCAAAAATTGACTGAAAGGATCAAACAAAATGGTAATATGAAAAAGTATTTGATACTATTATTGGGTATAGCTTCCTGTTCGGTAAGCACCAAAGATCAGAAGAATTCGAATATTGATGAAAAGACCAATATTGTAGCCTTGACAGTCCAAGATTCCGCCCGAATTAAGGCCTTTATAGCCAAAGCGTTCAATGCTCCGTTGCATTCCATGGAACATCAACAGTATTTGGATTCCGCTCTCCTTGTTCAGCCAGACAATGCTTGGCTTTGGCAGCAAAAAGCGATGCCTTTATATAAGGCAAGAAAGTATCAATTGGGCAAACCATTTTTGGAGAAGGCGGTGGAACTTGACCCTAAAAAGTGGTTGGACCATAGTGGCTTTATGAAATGTATTTTTTCCAAGGATTACCTTAAGTCCATTTCAGAATTAATAAAGGCAAAAAATGATTATGGTGATGGTTATGTCATGGACCATACCTACAATTTTTATATTGCTTTGGATTATTTACAATTGAACGAGTTCAGTAAAGCCAAAGAGTTCCTGCTCAAAAGTAAAGAGCAACAATTCGCCGACTTTCCAAATGATCTACCACAACAAGCTTGTCATTATCTGGACTGGTATTATTTGGGTATTGCCGATTTTGAATTGGGCAACTATCAGGAAGCAATCACTTCGTTTGATATGGCGCTAAAGGGCTATGATAATTTTGCGGATGCCCTTTATTTTAAAGGGAGGAGCATGACCAAGATGGGAAATTTGGAAGAAGGGGTGCAGTGGGAGAAAAAGGCATTTGAAAATGGAGAAAATTCATTTAATGAGGACAATGCAATTTATGAAATCTACCCCTATCAGGTTTTTCATAAATTAAATGAAAGTGTACGGCCGAAATGAAACTTCAAACCCAAATTCCATTAATAAAAGCCACCGATCAAATTGATTATTCAAGTCAATTGTTGCTTTTGGGTTCCTGTTTTTCGGAAAATATTGGGGCTAAATTGGATTATTTTAAGTTTCAAAATATACAGAATCCGTTAGGGATTTTATTTCATCCACTGGCCATTGAAAAATTAGTTTACAAGGCCGTTCGTAAGGAAACATATACCGAGCAAGATGTATTTTTTTTAAACGAACGTTGGCATTGTTTTGACGCGCACTCAACTCTAAGTGATGTATCCAAGGATATATTGTTGGATAATTTAAACGAGGCCATAGAGCAGTCGTATCAACAAATTGCTAAAGCTAGTCACATAATTGTCACCTTGGGTACAGCCTGGGTATATCGCAAAACAGGGAATGGAACAGTGGTCGCTAACTGTCACAAAGTATCTCAAGCTAATTTTGATAAAAAATTACTTGATGTAAAGGGTATTATAAAGAGTTTGGAGCATATAATATCATTGGTTCATTCTATAAATTCCAACACGCAATTTATTTTTACGATATCTCCCGTTCGCCATTTAAAAGATGGCTTTGTGGAGAATCAATTGAGCAAAGCACATTTAATTAGTGCGGTACATGAAATAGTAAAGCAAGTTGATGCCATGTACTTTCCAAGTTATGAAATCATGATGGACGAATTGCGAGATTATCGTTTTTATGCCGATGATATGGTACATCCTTCTTCGATGGCAATCGATTATATCTGGGACAAATTTTGTGATGTTTGGGTGAATAAAGATGCTTTGGATATTATGAATCACGTTGATGAAATTCAACGGGGCTTGAAACACCGTCCTTTTAATCCGTCAAGTACGGCACATGAAAAGTTTATAAAGTCGATACGGGATAAAATTGCGTATATAAAGAATGACTACCCGTATATGAATTTTAATATTCCCAAGGCATGAGAAAATTTATCGCCGGAGTACTGATTACATTGGCATTTGTATTTATCATTCGTTCCTGTAGTGAGGATAAAAAAGATAAATCGATACTACAGGAAAATTCCATGCTTATACAGCAGGAAATTGTAAGTGTTTCCAAATTGATCGTTACCGAGGGGCATTTTGCCGAGGTGTATAATTACAAGGATTCAAAGGAACTCTTTGGGCAGTTACTGCGTGCAGAAAAAAAGGCGTTGGTAGTCGTGAACGCAGATGTTACCGTAGCTTATGATTTAAGTAAAATAGAATTTGATGTTGATGAAGGTTCCAAAACGCTCCATATCAAAAGTATTCCAGAGCCGGAAATTAATTTGAATCCAGATTTTGAGTATTACGATGTAACAGCTGATTATCTCAACCAGTTTGATGCGGCAGATTATAATAAGATAAAAAATACAGTTAAAACATCACTAATGAAAAAGGTGGAAGCTTCGTCACTGCGCTCAAATGCAGAAAATAGATTGATCAGTGAGTTGCAGAAATTTTATATCCTCACCAATTCCATGGGATGGCGATTGACGTATAAGGAAAAAACAATTGAATCATTGGATGCATTTCAGGTGATTAAGCCATAACTCTAGTTCCATTAGTGGCTAATTCCAAACCATCATCTATTAACTGGCCTAAATTTGGCTTATCCAATTTTATTTTGTCCAAATGTTCCTGAATAATTTTTGCTAAGTTTTTGTCGCCACTTTTAAGCGCCAATTCATAAACTTCAACGGGCAATAACCAATCCATTGGATATTTTTTCCGTATTTCTTGGAATACCTTGGTTCTAGATATAATTGTATTGCTTCCCTCCCTATAATCCCGTATCTGTTTATAATAAGCTTCCAATTCGGTCAAATCAGCTGTTCCTTTTTTGTCGGTACCAGGACTCAAGGTATGATCCAACAGATCAAAACTTTTTAAATCTGCCGGACCGTGATAGGCGGAAACAATTTCTTCGCCAATGGCCATGTTATAAGGCTCTTGGTCAGATTCAAATAGCGTTTTATCTTCGTAGGTAACTTTGCAATGCTCGAAGGTGATAAGAATGATTCGGCCTTGTAAATTACGTGTCCCCGTGATGATTTTACCGGTTACATTTATGCCTCCCGTAAAATCCAAAGAAACTATTTCCCCTTCATAGATTTTGTACGCTTTAAGGTCACGCGGACTCATTTCCTCGATAGGGATATTGATTCCTTTCAGCCTGCCAATGGGGGAGCCAAAACCAGTATCATGTTGGTTGGTGTCTTGCCCCACCAGTTCTTGTTCTCTGTAAGCGAGGGCAGATTTTCCTTTAGTCTGAAAATAAATCGGCTTACCCTCGTGCGAAATGACCGACTCAAAATTACCGGATACCTGTAGTCCAGTGCTAAGTTCTATGGTTCCTAATTCTTTGGAATGGATCAATTTTTGTAGACCGCTTAGGCCGCCTTTACGTAGGGCCATGGTATTGGCGAAATCCTCTAACACCTGACTTAAAAATGCGAAATCGGGAGTTACAAAGAGTTGAGGTTGTAATTTGGTAATATCAAAAGATGTTCGCGCCGCTTCTAAAGAGTAGGGCAGTTTCTTAACCTTATCGGTCATACACCATTCACTTTCCCCAATAGATGATAATAGGCCCGCACCATATATCTTGGGATTTTCCACAGTACCAATTAGGCCATATTCCACGGTCCACCAGTGAAGGTTTCGTATTAGCGCCATTTCGCTAGGTTCTCCCATATTTTCTTGTAGGTTCTCAATATGCTTCTCTGCCTTTTCAATCTCCAGAATATCGGTTCCTTTAGCTTCCTTTATAATCGATAGGTGACGTACTGCTTCATACAATTCAAAATCTTTGGCACTTGAGATGGCTTTACATCCAATTTCACCAAATCGCCTGAGGTAGGCGGCATATTCCGGATTTGCAATGATAGGGGCATGCCCTGCGCCTTCATGAATAATATCGGGAGCAGGAGTATAGGCTATATTTTCAAGTTGTCGAATATCCGAGGCGATGACCAAAACATTATATGCCTGAAATTCCATAAAGGCGGCAGGAGGGATAAAGCCATCCACGGCTACAGCGGCCCAACCTAAATCCTTAAGAATACGGTTCATTCCGTACATGTTAGGGACGTCATCAACGGAAATACCAGTCTTTTTTAAGCCATCTGTATAGGAACTATGGGCGACTTTGCTCAAGTAGGCTACATTTTTGCGCATTACATAACGCCATACAGCTTGGTCAATAGGAGTATAGTCCTCGTAGTTTTGAGGCTTAATATATTGTATTAAATGCTTTGGGAGTTTATCTAAAATAGAATTACTCTCATAACCTGAAGTATTCATATTGTCCATTTTTTTACGGGGTTTCATTGCGCGTCGAACAATTGTTTTATTGTAAATGATTTGCGTGTACCCCTTTATTTTTATTGGTATTCCAGTTTTTCCTTTACCCTATTGAGTGTTGGGCATAACCCTTCCGGAATCCGCCAAATAATAAATTGGGACGGACCGCTTAGGTCAAACCATTTCCACTTATTTCGTAAAAAATAGGTAGGCACGGTACTATATACAAAAGTGGAAAGCGAATCATGCCAAACACTAATACTGATTGCCATTAAATCGTCATCGAGTGGAGGTTCAGTGTATGAGGCTGACCTACCATCTGTATCGGTAAGTCTACAAAAAAATCCTTTACTTTCCTCAACAAGCTTATTGACCGGCTCTAAAAAGTCTGTGAATTCTTTCATCGGCGCACTGTCAAGCGGGGCTTTAAATCGTGCAATATTGGCTTGTGCTACGTGAAACATGTGAATCTGATTTCTATTAAATATATGATAACTAGACTAATTAATTGCAAAAATTATATAAAATGGTGAAAAGAACTATATTTAATATTTAATATAGGAATAAGTGCTAAAAAAGTGCTTGTTGAATTGATTAAACAGGAAAAAGTATGTCGGATAAATTAGATCAGGTGGATAGGGAGATTTTAAAAATCCTTCAAAAGGATGCTAAAACGGTGGCGAAATCCATTGCCCAAGAATTAGGGTTAACAAAAACACCGGTCTATGAGCGAATTAGACGCATGGAGCAGGAAGGTTATATTAAAAATTATGTCGCCATCTTGGACAAGGAAAAAATTGAGGAAAGCATTACGGTATTCAGCTTCGTTTCTTTGGAAACGCAAAAAGGAGCTATGATGGACGATTTTTTCAGGGAAGTTAAAAACTATCCAGAGGTCACGGAATGTTTTGTCGTGGGTGGGGAATTTGATTTTCTGCTAAAGGTGGTGGTCAAAAATTTGGACGCCTATTACAATTTTGCAAAGCTCAAAATAGCTTCCTTACCCAGTATTGGAAGTGTTAAAAGTGCTTTTGTTCTTAATGAAGTAAAGAACGATACCCTCTTTCCACTTTTATAGATTAAAAAAGGTAGTCCACAAAGAACTTAGAAAAGGCCTTATGGACTACCTGTAACTATAAAAAAATAATATTTTTTATTTTAAGGCGATGGCATTTGGAGGGTATTGTTCCAAAATTTCGGAAACGAATTTTTTAATACGTTCCTCCTTTTTTGCTATATTATTGGTATTTGAAAGCGTGCCTTCTCCTTTGCCCTGCCAAACCAATTCATTGGTTCGATTATCGATTAAATCGATATATAAAGAGCCTTCTGTACTTACACTTACATTGTTACCGCCCATACCCCAGCCTAATCCAGGACCCCAGCCGAATCCAGGACCCCAGCCCCATGCACCGCCCCAACCCCAAGCACCACCCCAGCCGAAGTTATTGTTGTAGACATCTACACGTTCTTGTTCTTTGGTAAAAATACTTACCAATAAATCTGGATTCTCGGATTTTACAAATCCTCTTGAACTCATTTCCGACTCAATGGCCCTTAGTATACGTTTTTTATCAAGGTCTGATATTTGTGCCTTGTCAACACCTGTTTTATAAAAGGCATATGAGGTATACCCATTGAAATCCGCTTTCTGATCATAATCGGAGAGTACTCGTACAGA
>JBBSKR010000091.1:0-13297 GCA_038256135.1 Flavobacteriales bacterium
CCCTATGTTTGGTAGTTTTACAAAAGAACAATGGGGCCAAATGCAATACAAGCATTTAGACCATCACTTGAGACAGTTTGGGGTTTGAGGGTTGTTGGTGGTTGGTTGTTGGTTGTTGGAAAATCGTTTTCTCGTCGGAAACTAAACCATCATAATTTTCAATTTATTTAAATCAAATCCTCCATAATTTCCTGAACTCATTAGCAACAGGGTAGCGTTCTCGTAATCACGATTTTCGATAAATTGATGAAAGCTCTTTGCCTCGGTAAAAATTTTGAGGTCTTTTCGCTGAAATGCTTCGGAAATTTGTTCCGGAGTAACTTCCTTCAATTTCTTTATGGCCACAGATTCCGGTAGATAAAAAATAACCGCTTCATCGGCAGCATCCAAAGCACCTTTATATTCCTTGAGAAATTCCGGAATAAAACTGCTGTATGTATGTAGTTCCAAACATGCAATCAATTTTCTTTCCGGATATTGTTCTTTAACTGCCTTGGTAGTTGCCGCTACCTTACTTGGGGAATGTGCAAAATCCTTAAAAGCGATACTGGATTTGCTTTCCGCAATTTGCTCCAACCGCTTGGAAGCCCCTTTAAAAGTAGCAATTGCTTCGTAAAAATCTTCCTCATCCACTCCCATATGCTGACAGATCCATTTGGCACCAGCCAAATTACTCAGGTTATGTTTTCCAAAAACGGCAATCGGCATGGGTCCTTCCGGAGTTTGCAAAAGTGTTTCTCCATTTTCAACGGAATATTCAGGAGTTGTATACGGTAGTTTTCGAATGGGGTTTTCAGAAGCTTCCACCACATTCCTTACCTCCATATCTTCTACGTTATAGGTTATGCTGCCCCCTTTAACAATACTGTCTACAAAAATGCTAAACTGTTCTACATAATTGTCAAACGTAGGAAATACATTGATATGGTCCCATGCAATGCCGCTCAGGAGTGCAATATTAGGTTTGTACAGGTGAAATTTTGGCCTGCGGTCAATTGGGGACGATAGATATTCATCCCCTTCCAGAACAATAAAATCATTTTCCTCGGTAAGGTGTACCATTCTATCAAACCCATCCAATTGGGCACCCACCATATAATCCACTTCCCTATCATGATACTTCAATACATGAAGAATCATAGAAGTGATGGTCGTTTTGCCGTGGCTGCCACCGATCACTACACGTGTCTTGTCCTTGGATTGCTCATACAGAAATTCCGGATAAGAATAAATGGTCAGACCGAGTTTCTGTGCTTTTAGTAACTCCGGATTATCTGCCTTCGCATGCATTCCCAAGACAATCGCATCCAATTCGACATGTATTTTGTCTGGAAACCAGCCGAATTCCTTTGGTAATAAGCCTTTTGCCTCCAACCTCGATTTCGAAGGTTCAAAAATAACGTCGTCACTCCCGGTAATGGTGTATCCTTTATGCTCCAAAGCCAAGGCCAGGTTATGCATTGCACTGCCCCCAATGGCTATAAAATGTATTTTCATCCACTATAAATTAACTTTGTAAAGATACGTATTGACCAGGGCAGGACAAATCATTTTAGGAAGCGCGTTATTCTTTTTACCTTAGGCTTTAAAAGAAATCAATGAAGCTAAATCTCGATACCATTCCCTCAAAGCAAATTATGCCAGGATTCCATGGTAAACTAGTTCATTCAGAGAACATGAGTATTGCGTTTTGGGAAGTGGATAAAGATGCCCAAGTGCCAGAGCATTCCCATATGAACGAACAAATAATGCAAGTGCTGGAGGGTGATTTTGAATTCACATTGGATGGGGATACCCAAATCTATCATCCTGGGGATATTGTGATTATCGCCCCGCATAAAAAACATAGTGGCAAGGCGCTGACGCATTGTAAGTTGATGGATCTTTTTAGTCCGGCGAGGGAAGAGTATAGGTAGTTGTTGGTTGTTAAAATTTAAAAAATGAACATATCCTTAAAAAATAAAAAAGCATTGGTTGGTGGAAGCAGTGGTGGTATTGGTAAAGCCATTGCGCAACAATTGGCAGAAAGTGGAGCAAGTGTTACCCTAATGTCCCACAGCGAGGGAAAATTACAGAAAATTATTGCCGAGCTCCCAACAGATCAAGGTCAACAACATCAATACCTGGTCGTGGATTTTAACGATTTCAATGGCTATCAAAAAATCATTTCCAATTATTTCGAAACTAATTCCATTGATATTTTGGTCAATAATACCCAAGGTCCTTCCGCCGGTAGCGCCCTTGAAAAAAAAGTAGTCGATTACCAAGGGGCTTTTGACCTATTGTTTAAAATAGTCGTTTTTACCACAGAATTAGCTTTGCGGCATATGATGCAAAACAGTTGGGGACGCATTATTAATGTGGCTTCCGTTTCGGTAAAGGAACCACTATCCTATTTAGTATTATCCAACACCATACGAGCTGCTGTCGTTACTTGGGCAAAATCTTTGGCGACGGACGTAGGCAAACATAACATTACCGTAAACAATGTGCTAACCGGCTATTTTGACACGGACCGTATTGCCCAATTGAACGCGAAAAAGGCAGAACAAATGGGCATTGAACAACATGAAGTACGTAAAGAAATGGAGTCCAAAGTACCGGTACAACGTATTGGAGATCCTAAAGAATACGGGTATTTGGCGGCTTTTTTAGCTTCCGACAAGGCTGCCTATATTACGGGAACCAATATCCCTATTGATGGCGGACTTTTAAAATCGCTATAAATTTATGGGCCTTTAAATAGTATATGATATCAAAAAACTGTTGAAGCCATTTACTTGTTTATCAGTTTACAAACGTAATTTATTGGTATATTATATTAAGCAATAGACCTAGACACAGAGTTCCAAAATGATTTGATTAAATTGTTGCTAAAATAGTAATATATGTAACGGTACGTATATCCGTAATTTGTGCGCAAGCTAAAAAAAACCGTCTCGAAATTAAATCAAACTGATATTTTTGTAGCTAAAAGTAAAATCAACCTGAAAGTATAAGTGAGTAAAGCAAGGAAACAAAAAAGAGAAAAAATAAATCAAAAAATCAAAAGAAATGCGCGGATTTCAAGATATGTAATCTATAAAGAAACGCTAATTGATTTTAGAGAGCAATTTTGGTCTTTTATTGGAGCATTTTTTGGAATTGGCATAATAGCATTTATTCAATCTTCCTACTTGCCCGAATTAGAAAACATACTTTTAATAGGTTCATTTGGAGCATCGAGTGTTCTTATTTTTGGAGCAATACAAAGCCCATTGGCACAGCCAAGAAATTTCATTGGTGGACAAATAATTTCAGGGCTGATTGGAGTAACGGTTTTTAAATTTGTTCCAGACATAATTTGGATTACAGCACCACTTGCAGTTGCTACTTCGATTATTGCTATGCAGATTACCAAAACATTACATCCGCCAGGTGGAGCAACCGCCTTAATTGCAGTAATTGGAACAGATAAATTAAAAGATTTGGGTTATTGGTTCATCATTTCACCAGTTTTGACCGGAACTCTGATTTTATTCGTTACCGCTCTAATTTTTAACAATATGACCAAACACAGAAAGTATCCAACAAATAGCAGACTGACAAGAATGTTTGATAGTAAAGGACTGAACAAGAAATAATCAGAACGCATAAAGTCAGCGCACAATAACGTATATAGCTAATAGCTAATTAGTTGCTCAACCGAAGTTAAAGTATCTTTGCGAGTCAGCCAAATTTTTTAAACTGCTTATCCACTTTAAACATGTTGAGTTATTTTCTCGACTTTCAAGGTTTTTATGGGGCTTGGTGCCGTCGTTACCGACTGTTGTACAAGTCTGTAGAACAACTTCCCCCTATGGGTGGACAACTTTCTGTTGAAACGGAAGGCATGGCTAGCTTTAGTTCAAGAAAACAAAAGCAATACTTGGATAATATACCTCTTCTGATCGAAGATGTGTAAATGTTAGTTCTGAGAATGAAAAATATTGATGATAGTTTTTTGGAAGAAATCAAATACATGGATTCAAAATCAAATGTTGAATAATGGATAAAAATCAAACTGCACAATAAAACCTCCCATAAAAAATCCTAGTCCACATCTATAAAGCATATACCTTTTCCTAACCAAAACTACGATTCCTTCATTTTTCATTGTTTACCGTTTACAATTGGCACAGTTTTGTATTGTAATTTTACACTATGAAGAAAATCTACCTCATTCTCGGCATAATCATTTTTGCCCAAGTTGGTAATGCACAACAGAATGATGCCTTCCAATCGCTATGGAAGCAGGTCCTTAAAATGGAAGAGGAAGCATTGACCAAGTCGGCCTTAAAATTGGTTGAAACGATATCCGAAAAAGCCAAAACCGAAAAAAACGAAGCCCAATTTATTAAGGCACTTCTCTATAAATCGAAGTTTGCCATGATTTTGGAGGAAGATGCCCAATTGAGCATTATCAAGAATTTTAAAACTGAAATAGAAAAGGCCGAAAGTCCTACGAAAAATATACTCCACAATTATTTGGCCAATCTCTACTGGCAGTATTTTCAACAAAATCGATATCGGTTTTACGAAAGAACAACTACGGAAACCAAAATAGATACTGTTGATTTTAGGACCTGGGACTTAACTACGCTATTTAAAGAAATTGACTTTCATTTTGAGGCCTCATTGGAAAATGACACTGAACTGCAAAAAATACCGATATCCCAATTTGATATTATCCTAAACGAACAGGAAAATTCCGAGGAATTTCGGCCAACACTGTTCGACCTTATGGCACATACGGCACTTGATTTTTATACTACTAGCGAGAATAGTATTAACACCCCTGCTGACACTTTTGAAATTAATAGTCCGGATATACTATGCGAAGCATACTCCTTCAGCCTCATGCATTTTGCTTCGGTTGAAATGGCATCGCTACAATCCAAAACCTTAGAGATCTATAGAGAGTTGGTTGCTTTTCACTTTGGAAATCCTGATTTAAAACCATTGGTACTCGTTGATATTGAGCGGTTGCGTTATACCTATGAACAAGCGGTTTTTAATGATAAGGACAGCCTATATAGTGACGTACTTAAAAAATCCGCCGAAAGCATCAAAAACAGTCCACTATCCGGACTTTATACCTATGAGCTAGCCCTTCATTATCAACAATTGGGTGGTACCTATGATCCTAAATCAAATACGGAACATCGGTGGAAATTAAAAGAAGCCCTTGCCCTCTGTGATAATGTAATCGCGACCTTTCCCAATAGTTTAGGTGCAGACAAGTGCAAGGGGTTAAAGTCGCAAATAGTGGCTCCCAGCATACAACTTACGGCTGAAAAACATATTCCCATCAATGCCCCAAGCCGTTTGTTGGTCAATTATAAAAATCTTGATAAACTTAAATTAACTGCCCACAAAATCACCCAAGACGAATTAAACAACCTAGAGAAATTATATCCCGAAGGGAAAAAACAAGCATTTATTGAAAAGTTGCCCGTTGCCAAATCATGGTCTGCAGCGCTCAAAACGGAGAACGATTATCAAAACCACAGCACGGAAATATCCATGCCCCCGCTGGAGAATGGGTATTATGTTCTATTAGCAACACCAGCTGATGTATTGGATGAATTTTTCAGCTATTCCACAGTACAAGCGACCAACTTCGCACTTATAGAAACACAAACCAATACGCACCAATTCTTTCAGGTTATTGACCGGACCAATGGTGAACCTATTAAAGGAGCGGAAGTAATGCTTAATTATCGTAAAAATTATGATGGCCCTGTAAAGCGTGAATCGTTTGTTACCGATCAAAAAGGAAGTATTTCCATAGAAAAGAACAAAGATACCTGGAGCAATATCAACATTACTATTAATAAGGGAGAGGATATCGCTTATTTTGGGGATTACTATCTCAACAGAAGCTATTACGAAAATAAGGCCGAAATTTCTAACGCTTGCTTTTTATTTACGGATCGGAGTATCTACAGACCCGGACAACCTTTATATTTTAAGGGGATTGCCATACGGCAGGAAAATGGAAAATCCAGTATTTTAAGTCAAACCGAGGTACGATTAGTTTTGCAAGATGTTAACGGGCAAGAAGTAAACACCCAGACTTTTAGTACAAACGAATACGGTTCATTTTCAGGAGAATTTATATTACCTGCCAATGGACTTACCGGAATGTTCTCCATCAACGCAACTTCCGACGATGTTACTTTAAATGGTTATACCAGTTTTTCGGTAGAAGAATATAAGCGACCGAAATTTGAAACTACTTTTGAACCCATTACCGCAACCTACAAAGTCAATGATAGTATAACGGTGAAAGGAAATGCCATCGCTTACGCAGGCAGTACTATTTCAGATGCCCAAGTAACCTACCGTGTAAAAAGAATCGTCAACTTCCCCAAATGGTATTATTGGTCGAGACCTTATTACAGCGGTACACCGCAGGAAATAGCACATGGCGAAACCACCACCGACGCTTCCGGTAACTTCCAAATAGTGTTCAAAGCGCTACCAGATCCAAGCATTGACAAGGAGAATCTCCCAACCTTCAAATATGAAGTCACCGCCGATGTAACCGATATCAATGGAGAAACACGAAGTACCACAACATTGGTTGCCGTTGGTTACCATACCTTGGTTATGGACATTCTTATACAGGCAACACTGGAAAAGAATGCAGCGGATAGCAAATTCAGTATTTCCAGTAAAAATCTTAATGGTGAATTTGTTCCGGCCACTGGCGAAGTTAAATTGTACAAACTACAAGCTCCTGATTATGTTTTACGCCCCAGGCCCTGGCCTTCCCCAGATTATCCTGGTTTCACAAAGGAGAATTTTAAAGAATTGTATCCCTATGACGCATATACGGACGAGGACAATCCAACAAATTGGGAGAAGGGCAAATTAATTTGGCAAGCGAATTTTGACACGGGGAAAACAAAAGAACTGGATTTAGGAAACATCAAAAAATGGGATTCCGGACACTATAAAATGGAGCTGGAATCCGTAGATAAATTTGGGCAACCGGTCAAGGAAGTTGCGTTAATTACCCTTATCGGAACTGAGGACAAAAAACCTGCAGATAATCAATTGTTCCAAATCAAAACGGATAAAACTACATACTCCATTGGAGACAAGGCCAAAATAACCTTTCTATCGAGCGCTAAAAACATCGCTATAACCATAGGCATTGAAAAGGACCATAAGGTTGTGGATTCGATGCTCCTTGCTTTGAGCAATAATTCCAAAACCATTACGGTACCTGTAACCGCTAATGATTTGGGTGGGTTTGCCATTAACTATAGTTATGCTTTTCATAATTCATTTGAATCTAACAGCTTAATTATCCAAGTCCCATACCCTGACAGCGATTTGCAGATTGAAACACTTACATTTAGGGACAAAATAGCACCAGGGATAGACGAAACCTGGTCATTTAAAATTAAGGGTCCAAAAGGGGACAAAGTATCGGCAGAGCTATTGGCGAGCATGTATGATGCCTCCTTAGACCAATTTAGAACCCATACTTGGAGTTTTGACCCATTAAGCAAGCAAATTTATTATTCCGATTTTAGGACGAATGCTTATACTAGTTTTTCCACGATTAGTTTCAACACCTATCAAAATTATAAAGGCTTTAGTTATACCCCACTAGTATTTGATTCATTGGATTGGTTTGGTTTATATTTTGGAGACAACCCATATGCAGTCGGATTGACCCAAAGAATAAAGTCCGTCACAAATAGATCTGCTCCAATTAGTTTAGAAATGATGGATGATGAAGCCGCATTGGAAGAAGTTGTTATTACAGGCTATGGTGTTCCAGAGAAACTAGAGTCCGATTTAAAAGGTTTGGAAGATGCCTCAAATAAAAATGGAAAAGCAAATTTTGATTCCGTTATAATTCGCAAAAATTTTCAAGAAACCGCTTTTTTCTTTCCCCAACTCCAAACGGATAACGAAGGTGCTGTCTCCTTTAGTTTTACAACCCCGGAAGCGTTGACCCGTTGGAACTTGCAACTATTGGCGCATACCAAGGCATTGGAAAGCTCGATTGAGAATTTAACGACCGTTACCCAAAAAGAACTGATGGTGCTCCCCAATATACCTCGGTTTTTACGGGAAGGCGATACCATTGTCATCAGCTCCAAAATTGCCAATCTGACCAATAACGCACTAAAAGGGTTGGCAAAATTAGCGTTGGTGGATGGTGTAACAGGAAAAGATATTTCACAACAACTTATCACTCCGGTTCAAGATGGTCAAATAGGTCATCTTCCTTTTCAAGTAGATGCATTGGGAAATACTCAAGTTTCTTGGCGATTGAAAATACCGGAAGGTCTTCAAGCCGTTCAGTACAAAATTATTGCTAAGGCAGGTCACTTTAGTGACGGCGAACAAAATATGTTACCCGTATTGACCAACAGAATGTTGGTAACCGAAACCATGCCCATGTGGGTTCGGAGTAATCAGACCAAGACATTTACCTTGGAAAAATTGAAAAATGTTCCCTTCGGATCCGCCCAGGGAACATTGAAACACCATAAATTGACCTTGGAAATTACCTCCAATCCAGCTTGGTATGCGGTACAGGCACTCCCCTATTTAATGGAATATCCGTATGAATGTAACGAACAAACGTTCGCTAAATATTATGCAAATACCTTGGCGAGCCATATCGCCAACAGCAATCCTAGGATCAAGGAAGTTTTTGATCAGTGGGCAAATTCAGATGCCCTAGTTAGTAATCTTGAGAAAAACCAGGAATTAAAATCGCTTTTAATTCAAGAAACTCCCTGGTTACGTGATGCACAGAGCGAAACCGAACAGAAAAAGCGTATGGGGTTACTCTTCAATTTAAATAAAATGCGGAATGAGCAAACGCTAGCGCTAAAAAAATTAAGGCAGAATCAAAAATCGAGCGGGGCTTGGCCTTGGTTTAATGGTGGGCCGGATAATAGATATATTACCCAACATATTATTACCGGATTCGGTCATTTGAACCACTTAAATTTGCCATCGGATGCGCTTAGCTACCCATCTGGAATGATTGAAAATGCTATATTATATTTGGAGAATGAATTCGTTAAGGAGTATGACCAAATGAAAAAGCAGACCTCCAATATAAATGACGATCATTTGAGCGTGACACAGATTCAGTTTTTATATATGAGAAGCTTTTTTAAAGAAATCAAATCCGGTAAAAGGGTTGAAGAAATTACTGAGTATTATCATAATCAGGCTCACAAATATTGGATGAACAAAGGATTGTTTTCACAAGGAATGCTGGCCTTGCTACTGCATCGTGTGCAAGATGAAACGGTATCCAATAAGATACTTCGGTCTTTGGAGGAGAACAGTATCAATTCTGAAGAACTCGGAATGTACTGGAAGAAAAATACCAATTCTTGGCATTGGTACCAAGCACCTACTGAGACCCAAGCCCTATTGATTGAGGCATTTTCGGAAATCCGTCCAACGGATAAAAAAACAATTGACAACCTTAAAATTTGGCTGCTGAAAAATAAGCAGACCAACCAATGGAGTACGACAAAGGCAACCACGGAAGCTATCTATGCCTTATTGCTCCAAGGTAGTGATTGGCTATCCGTAACGGAAGCTGTTGAGGTTTTGGTAGGAGGAGAAAAAATAGACCCGAATACCTTGGAAAATCTAAAGTTAGAGGCCGGAACGGGTTATTTTAAAACGTCATGGAACGGTACTGAGATAGTACCAGAAATGGGCGAAGTACAAATCAGTAAAAAAGGGGAAGGCATTGCTTGGGGCGCACTCTATTGGCAATATTTTGAAGATTTGGATAATATCACAAGTTCCGAAACCCCTTTGAAATTAAAGAAAAAGCTGTTCCTCAAAAAGAATACGCACCTAGGCGAAACCATTTCAGAAATTACAGCTAAAACTTCTTTAAAAGTGGGAGACCTAGTTCGGGTTAGAATCGAGTTGAAAACAGACCGGGATATGGAATTCATACACATGAAAGACATGCGAGCAGCAGGTCTTGAGCCTGTTAATGTGTTATCACAATATAAATGGCGAGATGGCTTGGGGTATTATGAAAGTACCAAGGATGCTAGCACCAACTTCTTTTTTGATTATTTACCCAAAGGCATATATGTCTTTGAATATGATCTTCGTGTTAACAATGGCGGTCAATTCAGTAATGGTATTACTACGGTTCAAAGTATGTATGCACCTGAATTCAGCAGTCATTCAGAAGGTGCAAGGTTAAGGGTCATTACTCCATAACCATTTGGAGCTGATCCTTATAAACTCATTCTATCCCTAAAAATATAGGATTGGCGTCGAGAGACCTCTACTTCTTCTCCATTGTTCATGGTAAGTTTCAATTTACCGTTGAACCATGGCACTACATTTTGTATGTAATTCGTATTAATGATCTGTTGTCTATTTACCCTAAAAAAAGAATTTTCAGGTAGCTTTTCCTCTACCTGATTCAATGATTTATAGAGCATTGGTTTTTGTTCTTGAAAATATACCCTAGTATAATTGCCTACTATTTCAAATAGGGAAATATCCCCTATTTTCACCAACCAACATTTATCCCCGTCCTTGATAAAAATCTGACTCGTCTCCTTCAAGCGTTCCGTAGTTTCATCATGACCTTCTGCTGTTGAAAGCTTAGATTTCACTTTTTCCATGGCAAGTGCAAACCGTTTTTCATTGATAGGTTTCAATAAGTAATCCAAGGCGTTATACTCAAAAGATTTTATGGCATATTCATCAAATGCGGTCGTAAAGATGGTTATCGGAACCTCATCCAACATTTCCAATAATTCAAAACCATCCTTTTCTGGCATATTGATATCCAAAAACAATACATCTGGATGCTTTTCCCTTATTAATTCATATGCTTCGTCCACATTTTCAGCTTCCCCAATCAATTTAATTTGCGGAAATTTTTTTACAAGTTCCTTCAACTCGTTTCGTGCCAAACGCGAGTCTTCCACTATAACGGCTTTTATATCATTCATATTAATGGGATATTTATGATTGATACTACTTCTCCATCTAACTCTTGAATGGAAAAAGAAGCTTTGTTTCCATAAAGCAGGCGAAGACGTTGCTTGATGTTTTTCAATCCTAATTGAGTGGAATCTTGCGATAGTATCAATTTACCGGTATTACTCACTTTAATGCAAAGTAAATCGTTGACACGACTGGTGGTAAGTTTTATATTGCCGCCAGACTTCAGATTAGAAATACCATGCTTAGCCGCATTTTCAACCAACAATTGAATTATCATGGGTGGGATTTGAATGGTCAACGTATCCTTATCAATTTCTTTTACAAAAAGCAATCGATCCTCCAATTGTATTTTTGAAAGTGCGATGTAATTGTCCACCATTTCCAACTCCTGCTCCAAAGCAATTGCATTAACATCATTCTTGGTCAGGGAATATCGTAACATTTCAGATAATTTGGTCAACATCTCGCGTGATTTCTCTACGTCTTCCAACATTAAACCGCGAATATTGTTCAAACTATTGAACATAAAATGAGGATTGATCTGTCCTTTTAGCGTGTTGAGCTGAGCCTGTTTTAAGGTAAGATTCAGTTCTGAACGTTCCAAACGATCCGCATTCAACTTGGCGACCACTTTCACAGAAATATAGAATATGGCCCAACCGGTAATTGTAATAAACGAATTTATGAATAAAAGCCCTATTCCAAGGTCTTTATACATCTCCGGTACCTTAACATCCTCTACTGAATACTTCCCCAATAGATAACCAAAGCCATAGGACAATCCAAAATAAAGTAACGAAGCTATAAGTAGTCCAACAAAAATCTTTAGTAGTTGGCGAATTTCAAAAGTATCAAAATTGATAATTCGAATCAAATAATATCTTAATAGGGTGGTGGAAAAAATACCTATAAAGAACGACGAGATTAAGCTATAAAGGAAAACTTTACTTTCCTTATAACCATCCAAATCAGGCGTAAATGCATATGCAATGAATAAAATACCACCCCAGCCCAAAAATTGCACCGCCCAAAAGGAAAGATTCCATTTATGCTTCTTTACAAACGACGTCATTGATTATAATTTTAAAATCAAAGATAACTCAATACCTAATTGTAAATAACTCCTCCTCAAATAGCGCTATTTAAAGAAATAAATTGATGATCAGAACAATTATAATTTTCACAAGTACAATCATAATAGTCTCATTTTAAAAGGGTTACTAGATAGTATCCAGCAATGAAGCCTAAAATGAGACTTGCTAGAATAAAAAGTATAGCGGTCCATTTGTTCTTCTTTTCTGATACATCTTGAATAGGTATTGGTAAACCATTCTTATGGAGTTTAAAGCCAAGACCCCAAGGGGATGCGAAATCAATTTCTGGTCTTATATTGTAATTATTATCCCCGATTTTGAAATAATGTTCAGTTCCAAAAAACGAAAATTTTTCCGAGATTTTTTCTCCGTTCAGAACTATAGATTCTTTTCCTAGAATTGAATTATGGAATTCTACAATTTCGTTTTCGATTTGATAGGTTACAAATTTCATGATTGCTGGTTTTAATGATTATTTAAATTAAAATATGAACAGTGGTTTTAAAAGGATATTATGGCGAACGGTATTAAGTCGAAACTAAGCGGTTGTGAGCAATTAATTAGCTACTGAAAGCACTTCTCAATTATTTCATCCCTAATACAGTGGTATGTTGTTCTTTATTTTCTTCTTTACCCCAAAGTGTTACACTTATTAAAGTAAGTCCGGCATAAATTGGAAAAAAGAAATTTATTGGATTCAAATTCTTAACTACCCCAAAAATGGAAAAGGTTACAGTTATGATTGCAATGTATAAAGCGGTCAATTTTGTTTTGCCAAAAGTTTTCATGTTTAAGTTTTTCAAAGTCAGTATTACTATATAAAAATATGCAGGTAGTAGCAATGAGCGCTCTAAAATATGATGAGCGGTAGAAAAAAATAAACGAACGGAAGAATGTCTTGTTTAGTTTGTAATTATCTGAGAAACATCTCAGAGACTGTTTGGAAAATTATAAATGACTGGAGAAACCACCCGGAAAAAGGTGATTTTAAAGAAGTAGGGTACTGGCCCGAAGCACCAAACATTTATTATGAACGTGGGATCAATTTCTATTAGCAGGAGGGTATTTACTAAAAATTTTAGCCACAAGCATCTGTAGTTTTTCTTCTTTTTCCATCGGAGTACCTCCCTCGCGGAAGGGACTTTCACTTAGGGCTTGCCAAATTAGTATATCCTTATTGGCGTCCACAAAATCAATTTGCA
>JBBSKR010000092.1:0-13268 GCA_038256135.1 Flavobacteriales bacterium
AATAGCGGATAAAATTCAACAATTAGATACCATAAATCAAAAAGGCATTGTTCGGAGTTTGTTAATTGAAGGGCTAGTCCACTTAGTTCTGGCCTTAGAAATACAACAACATACCGATGATGTTCGAAATAATTATCGTAATAATGGAAACTTAACGGAAGAAGAAATGGATTTGGTTTGCGAAGTCTCCAAGTATATTGACAATTACCCAGAGCAGTCGCTTTCTATCGGGGAACTTACACGTAAATCTAGACTTTCTCCTTCTAAATTACAAGAAGGGTTCAAGTTAATGCACAGTACTACGGTTAGTGATTATATTCGAGATGTACGTTTGATCAAAGCAGAACATCTTATTAAAAATTCAAATCTTAATATTTCTGAAGTGGTGTATAGCATAGGCTTTACCAGTCGTAGCTATTTTTCAAAAATATTCAAATTAAAATACAATTGCAGTCCTAAACAGTATAAGGACAAGCAGAAAAACATAGCGGTATCCGCATAAAATATTTTGCAAGGTGGTTCTTGATTTGTTAAAAGCCGATTCTTTTTATAGGAATCGGCTTTTTAATGTTTTTATATCGGCATGGTCCTTAAATTTTAAACCGTGCAAAATAACGAATTCAATTTTCAACTTCAAAAATCAACTCGCTATAAAATTTTCGTTTACATCCATAGCAGTAATGGATAAAATAACTTGTTCCAACATTAATTGAAGATGCGGAAAAGTATTAGGTTTTTGCAGAAAACGGTCGGCCCCTTTTTCTTGAAGTAATGCAATTTTATCGTTATCGATATAACTTGAATAAATGACAATAGGGATGGTTGCCAATGAAGCTTCGTTTTTAATATCGTCCAAGCATTCTTCACCATTCATTAATGGCATATTTAAATCAAGGAAAATGATGTTCGGCAATACTACCTCGTATTCAAGTAATGCGGCCATTAAATCTACCCCATTGTCAAAATTGCGAACTTTTATATCATAGGGAAGATTTAGCAATGCCTCTTGAAAGAGCATACGGTCATCTTGATCATCATCGGCAAGAAATAGAGAAAGAGTCAGGTGTTTCATAAGTTTAATGGTTATTATATTTGAAAAAGGTTTTACTGTTAATATTTGAAACACTACTCGAGTTTGTCCTCAGAAATAGAGCTATAATAGCGTTCATTTTAGAATTATATGTAGCTAGACCCAACAATTATAACATTCAGGGATACCCTATTTCGGCCTATAACTTCCTCTAATTTTGAACAAATAAATGTAGTTTCTTGAAGTTCAATTAAATAACCCAATAAAATTGATGATCAACTGTATTGCAAATAAATACTCAGATTGAAAACTAAAGTAATTCGACGATTACTTATTTTAGTTTGATTGTTTATTCGTCAATAATTAGACATATTTTCCTATTTTGATTGTAGCAGAGGCGTTTCCATAATTGTAAAGAAATACATACAGAAATCTGTTCGAGCAAAGAATAAATTAAAATATTATTGTTTGATTGGCTATCTTTGTTAAAACTACCAGATTATGTCCAAAAGTACCCATCATTTAATTGCATTAGCGGACGACGACGCAGATGACAGGGATATTTTCGCTGAAGTTTGTGCCCAAATGGATATTGAAATTAAACTGAGAGCATTTGAAAATGGTTTTGAATTACTTCAATATTTAAATCTGCCAGATGTCGAGATGCCAAACATTTTATTTTTGGACATCAACATGCCCGTTAAAGATGGTTTTGAAAGCTTAAATGAAATTAGAAATAAAATTGGGTTAACGGACCTCTGCATTATTATCTATTCTACCTCTACTTCTTCCTTTGACGTTCAAATGGCAAAAAAAATGGGAGCCAATGGATTTTTACAAAAACCTGCCTCGTATGCAAAACTAAAAGCTGCAATTCAAAAGATATTTGACACCGATTGGAGTGACCCCTGCTATCATTTAAATGAAATGGAATTTGTGATTGACGTATAATTGCAACCTCCTTTTTCTCTTTCATTAACCGCTGCGTCACAGATAGGTACACTTTAAAAGTAAATCCACCTTGGCTGTTTTTATTGACATCGATAAAACCGTAATGTATTTCGGCAATACCCTTGCAAAGTGACAGGCCTATGCCCGTTCCCGAAATAAGTTCCCTTGGAGGGGAGCCTTCTAAACGGTTTGCAAATCTTTTTAATTTGCTTTTCAGCTATGCCGATACCGTTATCTACAAATTGAATCTTTTTGTATGTAGCTTTAGGTTTACTTTTAATTTTATCCGGAATTTTTATCCCTTTAATTTCTGAGCACCTTATTTTGATAATGGGTACATTCTTATCGAATTTGATTCCGTTTTTAATCAAGATAGAAAACAACTGATACATTTGGGTGCTAATACTATTAAGGAACCTAATTTTTCAGAGGTATATCCCTCCCTTTCCAGAAATCAATGATTCAAAATCTTGTTTGTTTTTAAAAGAATCCTCTTAATAGGTCTAAAAGTTACAGCACAGCCGTTTTATAACTAAAGCGGAAGCACTTATTGCTACAGTTCTTATTTCATTTCGGAGAACCTGTTTATATGAATTTAAATGTTCTACAATACCAGAATTAAACATTTTTAATTTTAAATAACCCCAATCGTAGAAAATGTAAGAATTAGGGTACATGATTGATAAAAATCAACAAAAACCTAGTTTAAATAGATTATTGCGTTCACTTGAAATCGATTCGGTGTATTGATTTATTATTTCTCAGGGTAATTTTCAGATAATTTAAAAAATAGGAAAAAATTAATTATTTTAAAAAATATGCTGAACACCTATCTCTAATTTAATTTTATTGGAGGTACTGTAAAAAATTAAAAATGAAGAATATTCGTCTATACTTAGCAGATGATGACCTGGATGATCGAGAACTCTTTATGGAGGCGTTAGCACAAATTCCGATTCCCACCGTAGTAAAACAGTTTGATAATGGAATTGATTTAATGGATGACCTATTTTCAACCAAAGACTTGCCAGATGTCATATTCCTAGATTTGTATATGCCTATAATGGATGGATTCGAATGTTTGACGGATATACGCAGTTTTGCCAAATTTTCAGATATCAAAATTGTAGTATACTCATCACTATATCGGACTCGGGAAGTAAATCAGCTAAAGCAAGATGGTGCCAATCAGTATCTTCAAAAACCACCATCATACAATCAGCTGAAAATACTGTTATACCAATCCCTTAATTCAATTCAAAAAGATATTGATGAAAATGATGTAATCACTAGGTTTAAATCCTTGACCTAAAATTTTTGCGAATTACATACTGAAACTTACCGTGACCTAAAGAAGTGAAGCTATAATCTTGGATTCTTATGGAAAAGGAATACTTTCTGAAGTAAACTACCTCGGGGCAAGCCCACGAGGCATTGTTGGAAAACAACCTTAAAATTTCGAGGTAAGCCTCGGAGCATTTAAATCTCGATTATCGAGTAAAAAAAGCCAAACATCTTTAACCTTTCCTTTGTTTCCTCTTTCGAATAATCGAATTGAATTATAGTGTATTTCAGTATGAATTGTTTGATTGGATTGGAAGGTGTAGCCAAATCTTTAAATCACAAAATTGGCTAACGACAAGGAGTTCAATTTCTGAAAATATCGTGTTTTTTATTTTGGTCATACATAAAACTTTTGAATAAGAAATATTCTGTGTTTGGATAAAATAAGGAAGATGAAAATTGTCAGATACGGCTATTCAAATGTTCTTTATTTTTTGAAATCACCCCTTTTGTTAGCATAAAATTAGGCAACCTTAACAAGGTAAAGAGTTCATTTCAATGCTAAATTCGGACTCAAAATCGTACTTTTGCAACTTTGCTATGAATTCATGATTAATTACGAAGAAAATATTGAGGTTAAAGGCGCTCGCGTTCATAATCTTAAAAATATCGATGTTACCATTCCAAGAAATAAACTGGTCGTAATTACAGGTTTATCGGGTAGTGGAAAATCATCTCTGGCTTTTGACACCATTTACGCCGAGGGGCAAAGACGTTACATAGAAACTTTTTCGGCGTATGCACGTCAATTTTTAGGTGGCCTTGAGCGACCGGATGTGGACAAAATTGATGGATTGTCACCCGTTATTGCCATTGAACAGAAAACTACCTCTAAATCCCCCCGTTCAACGGTTGGTACCATTACAGAGGTGTATGATTTTCTAAGATTGTTGTATGCCCGCGCCGCAGATGCACATAGTTATAATACCGGTGAAAAAATGGTTAGCTATAGCGATGAACAAATCAAGAATTTGATTATCGAATCTTACAAAGATAAAAAAATCAATATTCTTGCACCGGTTATAAAATCAAGAAAAGGACATTACCGTGAACTTTTTGAGCAGATTGCCAAACAAGGATTTGTAAAGGTCAGGGTCGATGGTGAGATAAAGGACATTGTCAAAGGCATGAAAGTGGATCGTTACAAGACCCACGATATTGAAATAGTTATTGATCGGTTAAAAGTTGTAGAGAATGATGATCTACACAAACGCCTTTCTGAAACTATTAATACTGCAATGTACAGCGGTAACGATGTACTCATGGTGTTGGAAGAAAGCGCGAAAGTACCCCGGTATTTTAGCAGGGATCTAATGTGCCCAACAACAGGCATTTCCTACCCTATTCCAGAACCAAACACTTTTTCTTTCAATTCGCCCAAAGGTATGTGCCCCAACTGCAGTGGGTTGGGCCATGTATATGAAGTCAATGAAAAAAAAATATTCCCAAACAAGAAATTATCCATCAAAAGTGGGGGAATCGCCCCGCTTGGTGAATATAAAAAGTCTTGGGCCTTTAAACAAATAGAGACCATTGCACAACGCTATGATTTTGAACTTACGGATGCAATAAAAGATATCCCCAATGAAGCTATCGAAGTCCTTTTAAATGGTGGCAAGGAAAGTTTTGAAGTAGACTCAAAATCGTTAGGGGTTAAAAGAACCTACAAAATAGACTATGAGGGTATTTCAAACTTTATTAAAAGCCAGTTTGAAGAAGCCGCATCAACTTCCATAAAAAGATGGGCCAAGGAATACATGGACAAAATAACCTGTCCTGTTTGCACTGGTTTTCGTCTTAAAAAGGAATCTTTGTATTTTAAGATAGAAGATAGAAATATTGCCGAATTGGCCAATTTGGATATTGTAGAGCTTTCCGATTTTTTTAAGGGCCTTGACAAAAAATTGGAAGGCAATCAATTGAAAATCGCGGAGGAAATCATTAAGGAAATAAACACACGAGTACAGTTTTTATTGGATGTTGGCCTTGACTACCTCTCGCTCAACAGGGGCTCAAAATCCCTTTCTGGTGGGGAGGCACAACGCATTCGTTTGGCTACACAGATTGGTTCCCAATTGGTAGGTGTACTCTATATATTAGATGAACCAAGCATTGGATTGCACCAGCGTGACAATGAAAGATTGATCAAGTCACTAGAGGCCTTAAGAGATATTGGAAACTCGATTATAGTAGTGGAACATGATCGTGATATGATAGAACGTGCCGATCATGTGATCGATATTGGACCCAAGGCCGGTAAGAATGGTGGTGAAATCATTTCTGCAGGAACCCCTGAGGAACTAAAAAATTTCAACACCTTAACTGCTGACTATATTAACGGGGTCAAAAAAATAGAGGTCCCAAAAAAGAGAAGGAAAGGTAATGGCAAGGAAATTGTACTCTCGGGCTGTACAGGAAATAATTTAAAGAACCTCACCGTTAAATTCCCTTTGGGAAAGATGATTGGTGTCACCGGGGTATCGGGAAGCGGTAAATCGACACTAATTAACGAAACGCTCTATCCTATTATGAACGCCTATTATTTTAATGGAGTAAAAAAACCGATGCCCTATAAAAAAATTACGGGTTTAGAACATATTGACAAGGTCATCGACATTAACCAATCACCAATTGGCAGAACCCCAAGATCTAATCCGGCCACCTACACAGGTGTTTTTAGTGAAATAAGGTCTTTATTTTCAAAAACTACCGAAGCGTCCATTAGAGGATATAAACCCGGTAGATTTAGTTTTAATGTGAAAGGGGGACGGTGCGAAACCTGTCAAGGTGGAGGACTGAGGGTCATTGAAATGAACTTTTTACCCGATGTTTATGTGGAATGTGAAACCTGCAATGGTAAAAGATTCAATAGGGAAACCTTGGAAATAAGGTACAAAGGCAAATCCATTGCCGATGTTTTGGAAATGACCATTAACGAAGCGGTATCTTTTTTTGAACTTATTCCTAAAATACATCGTAAGTTAAAGACCATACAAGATGTGGGTTTAGGATATATTTCTTTAGGTCAACAATCCACGACCTTATCTGGCGGGGAGGCACAGCGTATAAAATTGGCCACGGAACTTTCTAAAAGGGATACCGGCAATACCTTTTATATTTTGGATGAACCTACTACGGGACTTCATTTTGAGGATATTCGGGTGTTGATGGAAGTGCTTAATGAATTGGCGGATAAGGGCAATACCGTATTGGTCATAGAACACAATATGGATGTAATTAAAATGGTAGATTATATATTGGATATTGGGTATGAAGGCGGTCGTTCAGGAGGGGAATTGGTTGCTGTGGGAACTCCTGAGGAAGTTTCCAAGGACAAAAAAAGCTATACGGCAACATTTTTGCAGCGAGAATTAGATAATTGATCAGTTGATCGGTTTTAGCTACCGCTATCAATTAATTGTAAAAAAGTAGAATAATATATGAGATCAGAAAAACATCATAAGGGCTGGAACGAAATAAAAACAAACGACTCTTGGGCCATTTTTAAGATTATGGGCGAGTTTGTCAACGGTTTTGAACGCATGAGCAAGATCGGGCCATGCGTTTCAATTTTTGGTTCCGCCAGAACCAAAGAAGAAGACCACTATTATAAATTGGCCGTTTCCATCGCAAAAGCGATATCAGAGGCGGGCTATGGGGTCATTACCGGAGGTGGCCCAGGTATTATGGAAGCTGGGAATAAAGGGGCAAATCTTGCCGGAGGTACTTCGGTTGGCCTTAATATAGACCTCCCTTTTGAGCAGCATGATAACCCGTATATTGACGGCGATAAAAGTCTGGATTTTGATTATTTCTTTGTGAGAAAGGTCATGTTCGTCAAATATTCTCAAGGCTTTGTCGTGATGCCTGGAGGTTTTGGAACATTAGACGAGTTGTTTGAGGCAATGACCCTTATACAAACCCACAAAATCGGAAAATTTCCGATCATATTGGTCGGAAGCGATTTCTGGACAGGACTTTTGGATTGGATAGAAGGTACCATGTTACAAGTTGGTAATATCAGTCCTGAGGATTTGAATTTGATAAGAATAGTGGATACCGAAAAAGAAGTTGTTGAGATTATCGATTCATTTTATAAAGGCCATACAATGAGTCCTAATTTTTAATTCATGCTGTGATCAACAAACCCCTTAACCTTTTCTTTTTAAGTCTTTTTCTGATCCTTTCCATCGGAATAACAGGGCATGCCCAATACCAGACCGATCTTACAGTAAGTCTAAATGGGGATACCAAAGAATTGGAAATACGACAAGAGTTCACTTATTACAATAATTCCAGTTATAACCTTGGCGTAATTTATTTCAATGATTGGACCAATGCCTATTCTGATAAAAATACCGGCCTGGCCAAACGGTTTGCACAAGAATTCAAAAAATCGCTACACTTGGCAAAGGACAGTGAACGTGGTTCAACCACAATCATTAGTGTTGTAGATGAAACATACAACGGACTTCAGTGGAGCCGTATGGAAGATGGCAAGGATATTATAAAGGTCACCTTGAACGACATGCTACCTCCGGCGAGGTCAACCAAATTGTTTATCACCTATAAGGTAAAATTACCCCCTAATAAATACACACCCTACGGTTACGACCCAAGAGGTGGTTATTACCTTAAGGATTGGTATTTGACGCCGGCAGTGTATGATGGCAAATGGCACCTCTATTCCAACAAAAATTTAGAAGATCTTTATACCAATGTTACCAATACCGTCATTAATTTCAAATATCCAGATAGTCTCTATATAGCTTCCAATTTTAAGATAATATCCCAAACAGAATTTCCTAACGGTCAATTTGCACAGCTAAGGGGAAATCGACAAAGAGGTGGTGAAATAATATTAAAGACAGAAAAAGAGTTCACGACCCATGTAACGCCCAACATGACATTTATCACTAATATCGAGGCTCCAAGGTACAGTCCTATAGGTCAGGGCGTATCGATCAATAAAGTGGCAGACTTTATCTCTTCCAATTTGGGATCCTATCCCCATGATAAAATACTGGTGAGTGAACTCGATTATGACAAGGACCCCTTATATGGTATAAATCAACTACCCTCTTTTATACGGCCTTATGAAGAACAGTTTCAGTTTGAAATGAAATTTCTAAAAACGGCCTTGAACAGCATTCTAAGGGAAACAATGTTTTTGAATCCCCGTAAAGAACAATGGTTAAATAGCGCTATAGCCAACTATTTAATGATTGCCTATGTGGAAGAAAATTATCCTGACCAAAAGCTATTGGGCAAACTCTCTACTATTTGGGGGGTACGAAGTTTTGAATTGGCCAAAATGGGTTTTAATGACCAATATGCATTCCTTTACAACCTAACTGCACGTAAAAATTTAGATCAGGCATTACAAACTCCGAACGATTCCTTAATCAAATTCAATCAAAAAATTGCCAATAAATATAAAGCGGGTTTAGGTTTGGCCTATTTAGCCGATTATATTGGTAAAGAAAAGGTAGATGAAAGCATCAAAAGGTTCTTCGAATATTATAAATTGAACACCGTCAAAGTGCTAGATTTTGAATCCATTTTAAAACGTTCCACCACAAAGGATATCGATTGGTTCTTTAGGGATTATGTTTCTACCGATCGTAAAATCGATTTCAAAATTAAAAAGGTCGATAAAACAGAAGACTCCCTAAAGGTAACCATCAAGAACAAGGAAGGTTCTAATGTGCCTATTTCTGTTTTTGGACTTAAAAAAGATTCTGTAATATCAAAATATTGGTTTAGCGATATTGAGTTGGAGGAAACCTTTACCATTCCCAATAATAATGAGGAAAGGTTGGTACTCAACTATGATCAAACAATTCCCGAATTCAATCAAAGGGATAATTGGAAATCTTTAAAAGGATTTTTATCCAGCAATAAGAAATTGCGTTTTACTTTTTTTAAGGATGCGGAAAATCCGTATTTCAATCAGGTATTTTATGTTCCGGTTATCAACTTCAATATATATGACGGCTGGGCACCTGGTTTACGCCTATACAACAAAACGCTTTTAGAGAGACCCTTTGTTTATGATTTCGCACCCTCCTATTCATTTAGGGAAAAAGCGTTTGTAGGCTACGGAAAGTTTAACTATCGAAAATATTTGAGCAAAAGCGGCTTGTACGTAGCCAACTACGCTCTAGGGGCATCTACCTCACATTTTAATGTCAATTCGAGATATTCGTCAATTACACCTTCCCTTAGTTTTGGTTTCAGGCCTGCTGATCTAATTTCAAACAAGCGGGAATTTTTATCCTTTAGGTATGTGAATATTTTCCGTGACTTTGACCCTTCGCTAGAAAACTTGGCCAATGATCCGGATAATCCTGATTACAGCGTTTTTAATGCCCGATATTCAAATAGGGACAACGGAATATTGGACTACAAATCTTGGTTTTTTGATTTTCAATTGGCCGGTAATTTCAGTAAAGTCTCCTTTGAATATGAATACCGTAAATTATTTGAAAACAATAGACAGTTAAATTTACGGTTCTTTGCAGGTAAATTTTTAAGTAATAAGACCGATACCGATTTTTTCAGCTTCGCCTTAGATCGCCCGACCGATTATCTTTTTGATTATAGCTATTTGGGAAGATCGGAAGATTCAGGTATTTACAGTCAGCAAATTATCATTGCAGAAGGCGGATTTAAATCATTTTTGGACGAGCGCTATCGTTTTTCAAATAATTGGATGACTACCGTGAACGCCAGTTTTAATATCTGGCGCTGGATAGAGCTATATGGCGATGCAGGATTAGTTAAAAACAAGGGGGTTGATGAGAAGTTTGTATATGATTCCGGAGTTCGATTAAATTTGGTCACGGATTATTTTGAACTTTATTTACCTGTGTATTCCAATAATGGCTGGGAAGTATCGCAACCAAATTACGGAGAGAAAATTCGATTTATCATCACGGTAAGTCCAAAAACCTTAACAGGGCTATTTACAAGAAAATGGTTTTAAATTGATGATAATTGATTCAGATCTTATATTTTAAGGATAGAATTAAAATATTGTTAGCATTATTCTATGATTTTTAAAAAATATGAAATAAATTAACAATGCTCATCATTGCTTAGAACCCTATGAATCGGTAATTTTACACAAACAATTTAAATCCATGGACGTTTCTTCAAAAACTAGTAACGATATTTCTTTTGATGATTTTAAAGAACACATTATTAGTGATTATGAGATTGCCTTTTTAAGTAGAACATGTAGTTTGTTGGGAAGAAAAGAAGTCCTTACCGGTAAGGCCAAGTTCGGCATTTTTGGTGATGGCAAGGAACTACCGCAATTGGCCATGGCCAAATCTTTTAAGAATGGCGATTTTAGAAGTGGCTATTACCGCGACCAAACCTTTATGATGGCCTTGGGCCTATTGAAACCTAAAGATTTTTTCCATGCCTTATATGCCACTCCGGACATTGAAAAGGAACCGATGAGCGCCGGAAGACAGATGGGAGGGCATTTTTTGACCTATAGCTTAAACCCTGATGGAAGTTGGAAAGACCTAACAAAACAAAAAAATAGCAGTTCGGATATTTCGTGTACCGCTGGGCAAATGCCCCGTCTTTTAGGCTTGGCGCAGGCCTCAAAGGTATATCGAAATCAAAAAGGACTGGATAGTGCTAAATTTTCGGTCAATGGTAACGAAATTGCCTGGGGTACCATTGGCAATGCCAGTACCAGCGAAGGAATGTTCTTGGAAACCATTAACGCAGCAGGGGTTTTGCAGGTACCTATGGTCATCAGTATTTGGGACGATGCCTATGGTATTTCAGTACCGGCAAAATACCATACTACAAAAGAAGATATCTCAAAGGCACTCTCTGGATTTCAACGTAATGAAACCGAAAAAGGTTTTGAAATCATCAAGGTAAACGGTTGGGATTATACCGCACTCATGCATGCCTATGAAAATGCTGCGGATATTGCAAGGCAAGAGCATGTACCGGTAATGATCCATGTTAAGGAATTAACCCAACCCCAAGGGCATTCTACCTCTGGATCCCATGAACGATATAAGGACAATAAACGTTTGGAATGGGAACGTGACCACGATTGTAACAAACGTTTCAAGGAATGGATTTTAGAATCTGGTATCGCCACGAATGAGGAGTTGGAAACCATTGAAAAGAAAATCAAAAGAACGGTAAGGGAAGCCAAGAAAGACGCTTGGGATGAATATTTGGACGATCTTCTTTCGGCCAAAAAAACATTGATTGATTTAGTCGATAAAGCTGCTGTAAAAAGTCCCAACAGAAATTTTTTGAATAAACTAAAGAACGATTTAATTGCTACCGAAGAACCGGTGAAAAAGGATTTGGCCATAACGGCACGTAAGTCTTTACGTTACCTATTGGGCGAAACCTCATCGGAAAAACAATCGCTTATTGAATGGACATCCAAATTTCTTAAAGAGGCTCAAAAGACCATTAGTGCAAATCTTTACAGTGAAAATGAAAATAAGGCCACGAATATTAAGGCTATAGCTCCTGTTTATAAGAACGATTCGGAGCAAGTAGATGGAAGGGTCATACTGAGGGATAATTTTGATAAATTATTTGAAAAGTATCCCAACACCTTGATTTTTGGTGAAGATACAGGTGCCATTGGCGATGTAAACCAAGGGCTTGAAGGTATGCAAGAAAAGTATGGCGCCATTCGTGTAGCCGATACGGGAATACGCGAAACTACCATAATAGGACAAGGAATAGGAATGGCTTTAAGAGGACTTCGCCCCATTGCCGAAATTCAATATTTGGACTATATTTTTTATGCCTTGGCTACTTTGACAGATGATTTGGCCTCGTTATTATACCGCACAGCCGGAAAACAAAAGGCACCGTTGATTATTAGAACAAGAGGACATCGGTTGGAAGGTATATGGCATTCGGGTTCCGAAATGGGCGGATTGATTCATTTATTGCGTGGCATCTATATTTTGGCCCCGAGAAACATGACACAAGCGGCTGGATTTTATAATTCCCTTTTAAAAAGCGACGAACCTGCCCTAGTCATCGAAAGTTTAAATGGCTATCGATTAAAGGAAAGAAAACCGAACAATCTAGGGGAATTCTGTACTCCGATAGGCAAGGTTGAAACCATTAAGGAAGGAACGGATATTACCTTGGTATCCTACGGATCGACTTTAAGAATCGTGGAAAAGGCTGCAAAGGAACTATTGGAAGTCGGCATAGATGCCGAAGTTATAGATGCACAGACCTTACTCCCTTTTGATATTGAAAAGGATGTTTTGGAAAGCGTTAAAAAAACCAGTCGACTATTGGTTATTGATGAAGATGTACCCGGTGGATGTTCCGCTTATTTATTGAACGAAATTATTGAGAAACAAGGTGCCTATAGCTATTTAGACAGTGCACCTCAAACTTTGACAGCCAAAGCGCATAGGCCTGCATACGGTACCGATGGAGATTATTTTTCAAAACCAAATCGGGAAGATATTTTTGAGAAGGTCTATGCTATTATGCATGAAGTTAGTCCTATGGATTACCCGAAACTCCGATAGTTTATTCCTTCTAAAAATAAAGAGGCTGTCTAAAATGCCTTGAAGTACGACTTTGCGAGGTACGAAGCAATCTGTTAGTAATTGATATTTAAGCAACAGGTTACTTCGCAATGCTCGTAATGCCAAATTGTTTTTTCTTTTTAGACAGTCTCTTTTTAAACCTTGTTGTTATCTTTAATTTTTAAAATCCGATTTTGATTCCTTTACCGCTGGTATCTTCGGATTTCCATCCGCATCGATTTCTATAATGGCATCGAAACCTAACCCATCCAATTTATCGGCAATTTCGGACCTATCCCCTACCATGAACCAATTCACGGCTTCCGGCTTTACAATCGCCTTACTTACATCTTTGACCTCATTCAAGGTAAGGTTCCTAACATTAT
>JBBSKR010000093.1:0-13241 GCA_038256135.1 Flavobacteriales bacterium
AAAAAAAATACTTTTAGAGAAACTGGCTTAAACGTTTTGAAAATCCCTAACGGAAAAAGTTTAACTGTAACCTTAGAGGATGGGTCTGTTATTAAGTTGAATTCTGGTTCCGAACTACGGTATCCTTCCAGTTTTGCAGGAATGGATAAAAGACAAGTTTTTTTAAAGGGGGAAGGGTTTTTTGATATAACCAAAAATCCGATCAAGCCTTTCGTAGTAAAAACGAATCTAATGTATACGCAGGTATTTGGTACTGTCTTTAATATATCTGCTTATGAGGAAGATGATATGGCAGAAGTCGTATTAGTTGAAGGTTCCGTTGGGGTTGGTGATGAAACAGGCGCTAATAAGCAACCTCTTCGAATGCTAAGACCATCTCAAAAGCTGACGAATACCAAGGAATTGGATGACTCTTTTGTTGTCGAGGATGTTGATGTAACTCCATACATAGCCTGGACCAAGGGTATGGTGTCTTTTGAAAATGAACAAATGTCGGAAATCATAAAAAAATTGGAACGACAATTTGATGTTGACATTATCAATGAAAATGATATGCTCGGTGAACGCCGGTTTACGGGTATGTTTGATAAGGAGGGGATAGATTTGATATTAAAAACAATACAAACACATACACACTTTAATTACACTAAAGACGGAAAAGTACTAACAATTAAAAAATACTAAAGCCTATGACTTGAATCAATTACTTAAAAAACTATTACTAACTAGACTAAAATAATTATGAAAAAACAGAAAACTATATGCGCTAAAGCCCAAAAGCTTCGTAGGAACTTAATGTGCTTCCTATGTATGTCGCTATTGTTCAGCTTCGCCAATGCGACTGACTGTACACAGGATAATATTGTAACCATTAGTCTCAAGCATAAAGATCTCGGTTCCATCTTTGAGACAATTACAAATTCAACGGGCCATAAATTTTTTTATGAAGTCTCTGAAGTAGATTTAAATCGTAAGGTAACAATCACAAAAAATAATCTTTGTGTTGAAGATCTTTTGAGAGAGGTATTCAATGGTACAGATTTGGGTTATGAAATTCTTTCTAATCAAATTGTGATAAAGAGAAAGGAACAAACCAACTCGGGTAACTTGGTTCCTGTCAAAAAGAATGAACTTCCCAATTTACAGACTAGTCTAAAAGGAACAGTGTTAGACGCGAGCGGAATACCGCTACCGGGAGCAACGGTTATAGCAAAAGGTACTACTGTTGGGACAACAACGGACTTTGATGGAAATTTCGAAATAGAAATGCCAACAGGTGTTTCAGAAATTCAAGTTTCCTATTTGGGATACAAGTCTAAGCAAGTTGATGTTTCAGGTCAAACCTCTATTACCGTTAATCTAGAGGAAGATGCGGCAGCTTTGGAAGAGGTTGTTGTGGTCGGTTATGGAACCTTAGCTAAAAAAAGGGTGACGGGATCCGTTATTTCGATTACTCCAGAAACCATAACTGAAGTACCTTCTTTAAGTCCGGAAAGTGCCATTATTGGTCGAGTTGCCGGTGTTCAAGTTCAAGAAACTTCGGGCGAACCTGGGGCAAGCCCAAACATTCGGGTCAGGGGTTCTGGGTCAATTTCCGCGGGTAATGATCCGCTATTCGTTATCGATGGAATTCCAATTTCTAGAAATCTTACTTCGACAGGCGTGAATGGGGGTATACCTGGTCGATCGACGGCTTTTCAGCCACCCCCTGTAAATCCACTTGCAACCTTAAATCCGAATGATATTGAGTCCATTCAAGTACTAAAAGACGCATCGGCTGCTGCGATATATGGATCTAGGGGTGGAAACGGGGTACTATTGATTACCACAAAAAAGGCATCGGCAACCGAGGAAGGACGATTCTCTTTTGACTCCTTTATCAGATTGGATAATGTGGCGAACAAAATTGACTTGATGAAAGCCTCCGAATTAATAGATTTCACAAGAGATGCTAGAAATAATAATTATTTATCTTCCGTGGAAGGCGCATCGATCGATGATCCTATTGGACCAGGTACTAGGGGCGATGTTAACTTTGAAATGCCCGAATCGTTTCTTAACTGGGACGGTACCGATACCGATTGGCAAGATGCTATTTTTAAGACCGGAGTTTTAAACAATTATAATTTTTCATATGCCTCACCAATAAAGAACAACACCAGTTTCTTTACCTCGGTAGGGTATTCCAAGCAGACTGGGATTGTTGAAAAAGCAAAATTTGAGCGTTACAATATGCTGTTAAATTTAAATTCACAATTAACTGATAAATTGAATTTGGATCTTAGGGTTGCCCCGACAATTACCGAAAACCAAAGAGTACCTGCATCAGCCCCCTATTTTGCCAGACCACCGGGGGTTATTTATTCGGCTATAGTACATTCTCCTACGGTAGCTCCATTTAATCCAGATGGGACTATCAATCAACGTAACAATCAATCCTATTTAGGGGGAGGTACCACATCGGCAAGTAATCCTCTAGCTATTATCGAAGGTGTAGATGATAAAATCTTTCAGTTTCAAACCCGGGCATCCTTGGGGTTGTCCTATGAGATTTTACCTGAGCTCACCTTTAAGACTTTTGGGGGAACGTATATCAATTTATATAATCAAGACTTCTATAGGGGAAATACATTATTGTTCAGAGAAGCTACCCAAGGTGAATCCTATGCCCAGGCCACCTCATCGACCGAGGTAAATTGGTTGTGGGAGAATACCTTAAATTGGGAAAAGGAATTCGATGATCATTTCTTAAATGCAGTAATAGGGTATACTTCTCAAAAGGATAATATTGTTATAAAGCAGGTAAATGCAGACAATTTCCCAGATGATTTGGTAACTACGATCAGCGGAGGCCAAGTATTTGCTGGCAATGCAGTACAGGAACAATGGACTTTAGCCTCTTCGTTATTTAGATTAAATTATGCGTTCAAGGATAAATATCTATTTACCGGGACTATTCGTTCCGATCGTTCCTCTAGATTTGGTGCTGATAAACAAACCGGTTATTTCCCTTCGTTTTCTACAGGATGGCGTTTAAATGAAGAGCCTTTTTTACAATCCGTGGATGCTATTTCAGAATTGAAACTTCGATTTAGCTGGGGTGAAACAGGAAACTTTGAAATCCCAAATTATGGGGCCATTGGACTACTTTCCCCTGATAACTATAACCTTGCCGGAAACGAGGTGAATGGATTAATACAAAGTACCATTCCTAACCCTGAACTGACTTGGGAAAAATCCCAACAAACTAATATAGGTTTAGAGCTGGGTCTTTTTAACAATAGGGTATTTCTATTGGCCGATTATTATACGACTAAAACGTCTGATCTGCTATTGAATGTGAGTATCTCCTCTGTTTCAGGTTTCCAGACAACATTACAAAATTTGGGTGAAGTAGAGAATAAAGGATTTGAATTGGCGCTAAGTACCAAGAATTTTGTAGGGGAGTTTTCTTGGGATACGGATGTGAATTTTTCCACCAACAAGAATGAGGTTTTATCACTCAACGAAAGCAATGAACCTATATTTTCAGCAGGTAGCGCTGGAGTTAGGCATGTAACTAGAGTAGGAGATCCTATTGGCAGCTATTATGGTTATGTTGTTGAAGGTATATACCAAACGCAAGCTGAGATTGATAACGCACCTGTAGATACACAAGCTCCAAACGCAGCACCTGGTGATTTTAGGTTCAAGGATATTGATGGAGATGGTGAAATAACCCCGAATGATCGAACGGTTACGGGAAATTATTTCCCTGATTTTACTTGGGGAATCAATAACAGATTTAGTTATAAGAATATTGATTTTAGCTTTTTGATTCAGGGTGTTGAAGGGAACGAAATTTTAAACCTTACTTCACGTCATATGAAAAATGGTGAGGCAAATTTTAATTCTTATGCTGTATTCAATGATAGATGGCGTTCAGCCTCTGATCCAGGAAACGGTTCAATACCAAGGGCTGACAGGGCTTCTGGTAATCATGGTAACAACAACAGACCCTCTTCCTTTCAAGTAGAGGATGGCTCTTTTATTCGCTTACGGAATGTTACTTTAGGCTACTCAGTGCCTACAGAGAAATTGTTTGGTGATAGTAGCATCAATAGGCTGAGATTTTATATAGCGGGGACTAACCTTTTTACAATTACGGATTATTTAGGATATAATCCTGAGGTTAGTAACATATCTACTAATGCCTTAACCCCTGGAGAAGATTATGGTGCTTATCCACTAACTAGATCTTTTACCATGGGCGTAAATCTAACTTTTTAATTTAAAAATGTAGAAGATGAAAAAAATAATCATAGTATTTTTAACGATTTGCTTCACATCAGCTTGCAGTGAGGATTTTACGGACCTGGCTCCAATTTCCAATAGGAACGAGGCCGATTTCTTTAACACTGCAGATGACTTCGTGGCTTCCATAAACGCAAGTTATGCTGGTTTACAGGATCCTGGTGTTTATAATAGGGCATATTGGGCCATGTTTGAGATGCGCTCAGATAACACCGACCAAGGTCCCGATGCAACTGGATTGGCGAGACAGTACACCGAAATAAATCAGTTTACGGAGAATTCCCTTAATGAGCAGGTAGATGCCGCTTGGAGTGGATCTTACCGGGTAATTGCGAACTGTAACGTTGTTCTGGACAGAATAGACAATGTAGTTGAAATTGATGAAGTGTTGAAAAATAGGATAATAGGAGAGGCAATTTTTTTGAGGTCCTTGATGTATTATCATTTAGCCGTTGCGTTTGGTAATATTCCACTGCAACTAACTCCATTTATTCCTGGTGATGGTCTTACTCAAGTAGATGCGACCACTGTGTATACTCAACTGCTGTCAGATTTGACTACCGCCGAAGGTAATCTACCTGTTTCTTATCCGTCAAGTGATGTGGGTAGGGCAACAAAGGGTGCCGCTGCCATTTTGTTGGCAAAGGTTCAGTTGACTTTGGGGAATACTGGGGATGCTGAAACTACGTTACGAAGAATTATTAATAACTACAACTATGGATTGGTAACCGATTATGCCGATTTATGGGGACCAGCTAATGAGAATAATGAAGAATCTATATTCGAGGTGCAGTTTATTAGTGGTGGTATTGGTCAAGGAGCTTTTTTAACCAATGAGTTTTCACCTAGTGGTGATTTACAGACTGGGCAGGGATTTGCAAGAAATAGACCGACTGAGACTCTAGTTAACGCTTTTGAGGATGGAGACCTACGTTTTGAACCTTCACTCGGAACCTCTTTTATAAATAATGAAGGGGAAGTTGTGCAATCGCGTCATGTTAGAAAATACCAAAGTAATCCACCCACTGAAAATGACTCTGATATTAATTTTGTGGTTTTCAGGTACGCCGATGTTCTATTAATGTTGGCGGAAGCGCTAGGAGAATCACCAGAAAGTTATGACTTGATCAACCAGGTTAGAACTAGAGCTGGATTAGACGATATAGATGCAAGCACCCCGGGATCTTTTCAGGACAAATTACTAAAAGAAAGGCAGGTTGAGCTTGCGTTTGAAAACCATCGTTGGGCGGACCTAAAAAGATTTGGAGTTGTAAACGATCGTTTAATTGAGGCTGAAGGTGATGTGGTAAACGTAGGAAATATTAGAAATCTATTTTTTATTCCTCAACGGGAAATGGATATAAATCCAAATTTTGTTCAAAATTAATGACGAATTTCCATATTCAAAGAATTTAATTTTTGAGTTAGTTGGATTGACCCCGTACTGTAAAATTTCCTAATTTATGGTGCTATGGGTAATTCTAAACTTCTGAAAGTGGTAATGAGAATAATTTCGAATTTCAATTGAATTAAACATAAATAATATGAAAAAATTAATACTAGTGTTATGTCTTTCCCTGGCATTTACAAAAGGTCAATCACAAGAGAAAAAGGTATTGAACATTTTAGCAATAGGTGCTCATCCAGATGATTGTGACTCAAAATTTGGAGGCACTGCGGCATTATTTGCCAAAATGGGTCATAACGTTAAGTTTTTGGCGCTAACCAATGGCGATGCGGGTCATCAAAGTATGGGAGGCGGGCCATTGGCCAAAAGGCGCAGACAAGAAGCTAAAGACGCTGCAAAAGCCTTGGGTATTGCCGAATACGAAGTACTGGACAACCATGATGGTGAATTGTTTCCAACATTGACCGTTCGTCTCGAAGTGATAAGAAGAATACGTGATTGGAATGCAGATATCGTGCTTGGTCTTAGACCAAATGATTATCATCCTGATCATAGGAATGCCGGTTCGGTTGTGCAGGATGCTGCCTATATGAATATTGTGCCCAATGTTGCTCCAGATACCCCGCCACTTAAAAAGAATCCTGTTTTTTTATATATGAGCGATAATTTTAAGAAGCCGTATCCTTTCCAAAAGGATATTGTGGTTATCGTAGATGATGTAATAGATACTAAAATAAAGGGATTGGCGGCACATGAATCACAAATGTTCGAATGGCTTCCTTGGACCAATGGAACGGATTTGTCTACAATTCCGACAGGTGAAAAGGAGCGTCTGGCTTGGTTGAAGGAACGATGGATGAACAGAAAACCCGATGCAAGCACTTTGGAAGCTGTAAAAAAATGGTATCCTAATGTCGATTTGTCCACTGTAAAACAAGTAGAGTATTTTGAAATTTGCGAATATGGAAAACAACCGACCGACCAAGAAATTAAGGAGATGTTCCCAATGCTGGGCAGCAAGTAATTAGTGGAGCAGATTTATCGGATAGTATTCGTAATCAAAATAACCAACCAGATTTTTAATGGAAAATAGTACCCCTATTCCCAAAAGGTATTACCACATCATAGGGTTGGTAATGCTGGTATTTTTCGTAATATCATTTATTACCAATATTCTTAATTCGATTATCGTAGATGTAAAGGATAGTTTCGATTTAAGTTTGACGCTAACAGGGTTTTTGCCATTTACTTTCTTTATAGCATATGGTATTATGTCCATACCGGCAGGATTTTTATGTGAAAAGTATAGTGAACGGGCCTTGCTGTCCGTGTCATTTTTGATTATGGCTTTGGCCTCATTGGGTTTTGCAGCCTTTCCAGGTTACGGGGTGTTTAGCATTACCCTTTTTACCTTAGGCTGTTGTATGGCCGTTCTGCAGGTTATCATTAATCCAATGCTTCGCGTAGCCGGGGGAGAAGAACATTTTGCATTTAATTCCGTCCTTGCACAATTGGTTTTTGGCGGAGCATCTTTTTTAAGTCCGTACCTCTACAAATATTTGGTGAATACAGAAAATACCGCAGAAGGCTCTTTTGCTGAAACCTTACGCGGATGGGTACCAGAGAATCTACCTTGGGCATCTCTTTACTTCGTATTTGCGATAATTGCCTTTTTCCTATTTTTCTATGTTTTGTTTACAAAATATCCAAAGTTTGAAAAAAATGAGGACGAAAAGGCAGGGGATAGCAGTTCATATTTGGATCTTTTAAGTAACAGATGGACTATACTATACTTCCTTGGAATCTTTTGTTATGTGGGAACGGAGCAGGGCGTAGGTAATTGGATATCACAATTTTTGTCCCAATACCACGGATTAAATCCTCAAACGGTGGGAGCGGATACCGTTTCCTACTTTTGGGCCATGTTGACAGTAGGTTGTCTTTTGGGATTATTGTTATTGAAATTTGTGGACAGTCGTAAACTATTGATAGGGGCAACATCCATTACCATAATTTGTTTAATACTGGCATTGACCGGTTCTTCAGAAATGGCTCTAATAGGATTTCCAATGATTGGGTTCTTTATATCTGTTATGTACTCAGTTATCTTTTCGTTGGCTTTGAACTCGGTAAAGGAACACCACGGTTCACTCTCCGGTATTTTATGCACGGGGATAGCAGGAGGCGCTGTAATTCCTTTTATTGTTGGTGGTCTGGGTGAATTGATGACCTTAAAATCTGGAATGTTCTTTTTGATAATTCCTCTCACATTTATCCTTACCATTGGATTTTGGGCGAAACCCCTGGTGAATAACAAGACCATTAGCTTAAAGAAAGACTAATGAAATATATTCAAAAGGAGGTTTTATTGGGCGATATAGGTGATGCCAATATTAAGGCGGGACGAGTAATAAAATACATAGTTCTACAATGGAATTTGAAAGTGGTCAAGCGGGAAGATTCCGAAAAAACTACCTTAAAAAAACTGTATAAGACAATAGATCAAGTAATGACAGCTTCGGTTGAAGCCATTAGCATTGGAATTCCGGCCGTATTGGATCCAGAATCTGGGGTAGTTTACGATGTGCAGAACATTCCGGCGTGGACAAAGATTCAACTAAATGATTTGGTCCATCCTTCGATATTGGGGGCTGTTACACTTTGTCATTAAAAAATAATTTTATATAAATGAGAAGAATTTTAACAATACTTATCGCATTTTTTTTATTGAACGCCTGCGAGACCAAAGATTCTGGTAAACAAGTAAAAATTACCATTGAAAACAACAAAATGGGTGCGCCTATAACTCTGGGAAGTCCTTTTCCTAAAGGTGAACTCTATTCTGTTGACCATTTACGGTTATTAACTGCTGAAGGAATTGAGATTACATGCCAATCTACAGAGGTGGCCAATTGGGGGCCATTGGATGACAGTGTGAAATGGGTATGGGTTTTCTTCTTTTCTGAAGAGGGGTCGGATTATGTATTGGAATATGGCGATTCAATTGTACCCATACTTTCTAAAGATAAAATTATCTCCTCAAACAATATGAGGCCCCAAGGGGGAATCGATGTAAACACTGGCCCACTTTCTTTTTCTATCCATAAAATGGGTGATGGTTTTCTGGATGAAGTGTATTTGGATTCGGACAAAAATGGGAAATTTGAAGAGAACGAACTTATTGGTTCTTCACCGGAAAAAAATAGGGGTTCTTTTTTGGACCTTTTGGACGATGAAGGGATAGATGCTTCTAAAGCTATTATTAATCAAGTTTTTAGGGAAAAGGGATCTGGACCTATGCACAACATTTTCAGGGTGGAGGGAACCTATATTTATAATAGGGCCGATAACAATATATCGCCTTTTACAATGTGGGTTCATGCCTATGCAGGTAAAAGTTTTATAAAGGTGTTGCATACAATAACCTATACAGGTGTGCCGGATAAGCATAAAATAGAAGAAGGGGAGCATTACAATATAGCCACCCAAAATAAGAATATTTTATCCGAAGATAAAGCAGAGGACCTTGGATGGACACAGCCAAATGATCAAATAGCGGCTAGCGGAATTCAACTTAAGTACCATCTTGATGAAAACATAAACGTATCCATTCCAGTAAATGATGGAAGCTGGCAAGATGACGATGCTAAAACTGTTTTACAAGAAGTTTCTTTGAATGAGGAACAAACAGTTCAACTTTTACAAAAAGGTCCTGATAGAAGTAAGAGTACTAGTTTGAGGAGTCTTTATATCAATGGGTTTAAAAAAGGTGGCAATGAGGAATCAAATAATGAACTGCAATTTGAAGCTACGGTTTCTAAAGGAGGGACAAATGTGGCAAAATCTGAACGAGCCAAAGGATGGATGAATATCGCCGACGGGAAAAGAGGTGTTGGTATTGGAATCAAAAATTTTTTAAAGGAATATCCTAAAGGTATTGAAATTGACCCAGTTTCGGGAATCCTTACAGGTAACATTTGGCCATTGGAAAATGGACCTATGAACTTTGCAAGACATAATGCTGAACCAGATGGCGGAATGTTAGGGAACTTTGCCCAGGGCATTACCAAAACCACAGAATTCATCTATTATTTTCATGACAATAATGAAACCGAAGAAGTTGGGCAGAAAATGGATTATGTTCTTAACAGTCCGGTGGCGCATGCAGCACCTGAATGGTATACGGGATCCAAAGTTTATGGTAATATGGCGCCTTCTTCGACCAAACACCCAGAGTTTGAAAATGCCTTGCAATATAGGTATGATTGGTGGGCATATAACCAAAAGCATGAGCCATGGTATGGCATGTTCGACTATGGGGACGGTAAGAGCTATTTCTTTGATGGGCGTTGGGTGCAGTGGACTAATAACGAACCCACTGTAGATTTTATGCTTTGGACGAATTTCATGCGTACAGGCGACCCAAAATATTTTAATATGGCACAGGCCATGAGTAAACATACAATGGATGTGGATAATATTCATTGGCCTAAAAAGCGTACCTATTATGGTGAGATTAACGATGCTATCGATTTTTGGAATTATGAGGAAGAACCGGAATCAACACCATATTTGGGTATTGGCAGAAGGCACGCTAATGAACATTGGTATGCGCTGTTGAGCGCCCATGTTTGGATTCAAGGTTGGATTGCCTCATATTACATCTCTGCAGACCATAGGGCACTGGAAGTCGCTAAAATGACTGGTGACACTTATTTAAACAGAATATGGGGAGATCATGATTTGAGAGGGCGAAGACTATACTTATCTGTACTTAACCTTGTTGAGCTCTATGATGCAACTAAATTAAAAAAGTACAAGGATGAGTTGGACGAACGAGTGAGTTTAATGCTAGAGTTTCAAGAGAGACAAGGAGGAAATTTGTTATTGGATAGATATGGGTATAGTCAAACTTATGTGGCACAGGGACTCTATAAATATCAACAAATAACAGGAGATGAAAAAGTGAGGAAGGCACTATTGAATCATGCCAGGTGGGTGAGGGATGTGCCGCCGTTAAATCACGAAATGGAATCTTATTTGGCCACTATCTATCCTTTGCTTCTTGGATATGAATTTAGTGGGGAAAGGGGATATTTAGATGAAGCCTTGGCGAGGGCAAAGGTTTTAAAGGTTGGTGAGTTGCAAAAATCATCAGAAGAATATACTGATGCCAAAACTTATAGTGAGGATCTATTAAAAATATCAAATCTCCCTGAAAGTAAGGGACGTTTCACTAACTGGCAAACAAATCAGGGTTTACGTGTATTTGGATGGACACATGCTTACAATATACCTTATTTGCTTTATTGGATGGACCATGAGGATATCGAAAAAAACTAAAAACTTATGAAGGGGGCAATCTGTTAAAAAATATCATGTGCCTCTTTTTACTTTTTTTATTGATATAAAGGCTTAGTACTTCTGTTGAATTTATTAGACTAAGATTTTGGCCAATGACCTAAGATTGGTATAACCAAGAATAAAGAAAATCCCAACATCTTTTGATGTTGGGATTTTTACGTTTAAAACGAATACATACTTAGTGATGTCCCACGTTTGTGGCTCGTAATTTCCCTTGGCTTTTCACAGTTATATCGATTCCTTTTATAGGAAAAAGATTATAACCAAAAGCCCAATTTTGTACATTTAAACTGATAACGTCATTATTTCATCAGAAAAGAAACCAATTCAATCGTATGATTTCTTATTTTAGCGGCTTAAATTTCTCAACGCTATGAACCTATCCCCAAAAATTTTAAAAGTTCTACTTGTTATAGTTTTGCTTGGTTTTGGTATTGGTTTTTATCTACAGGATCTAAAGCATGAAGAAAGTACAACCCATGCGTGGAAAGCCAACCGTTATAACCTGGATCGCTTCAATAAAATTATGGAGTACAACAATAAAATGAACTCCAATAACTGGCAGGTCATGAAAGATAGCATTGATCAACAGCTAGATACCCTAATGATACTGCGTTTCCGCAAAGAGGTAGATAGTTTAAGCGGAGAACAGTTACAGGCTCAAAAAGATCAGCGAGAAGTGCAAGCTTCTTTCGGCCCTAAATAGAATAACATCATGTTTATTTCTCAGGAAATTCGTCGTCCAAATTTTTAGGATGAAGCAAAATTCCACCATCATAGTTTTCGGTCGATTCTTTTTTAATTTTGAGTTGCTCTGATTCACGAAGTGCATCTTCCGCTATATTCCTTTCCAGAATCTCTTCGTCGATTTCGTCCAGTAGTGTTCCCATTTTGTGCTTATCACGGATCATGGCCCAGGTCATCACCAAGCTAGTAGCAATAATTACGAACAAAAGAATTCCCGATTCAAATCCCTCTATTTGGGCTTCCATAGGTATCGCGTAAAATAATAGCACCGTAATCAATCCTCTTGGTGCTATGAAAAGCTGTGGAAGTATATCCTTACCAACAAAAACGGCCAGAATTACAAAGCGTATCGCATAAATGGAGGCAATGATCAATAGACTGACTATGGCAACGTTCACACTTAATAATGTTGCCAGTACAATCGTGATACCGAATATGACGAAAAAGAAGGTGCGTACGACAAAGGCAGTCTCCAAAGTTATGATATGCAATTCATGATAAATCTGTTGCATTCGTTCCGCTTCAAGAAAAATTTTGGTCTTACCCGGAAAAAAGAGATTTACATTTTTAACGATCAAACCGAATACAAGAATAATGATCAAAGAGGATAAATGCATTTTTTTACCAATGGCATACAGTAGCAGTAGAACTGCAATCAATAAAAATAACTTTGCCTGACTTTTTATACGTTGGAAAATTAAGATAATAGCATAACTGGCTACCACGGCAATAATGATTGTTAACACTAAATTCCCAGCAAAACCTATAACTCCGGAATCCTCTGCTGGATCTAATTTGCCGGTGAGAAAGTAGAACATCATAATGCCCATGATATCCGAAAAAGTGCTTTCGTAGATATGAAATTCCTTTTTCTTTTCATTTAGTCCGCCTACGCTAGGAATGATGATGGCACTCGAAAGTATAGATAGCGGAGTTGCATACAACCAGGCGGACTCCATGGTCATATTCGGTATAAATTGGTATAGGATTAGTGCGGCTACATAAGCGGATCCAATAAGGCCCAGTAGGGCAATGGCCATGGATTTTAAGATCGGCCATAATTTTTCTTTCTTCAACTCCAATTCCAAAGCGGCTTCAAGTACGATCATAATAAGCCCTACCGTTCCCAATATTTCTAAGGACGCTTCAAAATCCGGAATTTCTGGTATAAAGAATTCCAGGCCTATTTTAATGAGTACACCTAAAACAATGAGCATCAAAACCGCTGGTATATTGGTTTTTTTTGAAATACCATTAAAAAAGAAAGATAACACCACAATAAGGGATGCGCCGATTATCAAGTTATAAGAGGATAAAATTTCCATCTAGTTAGGGTTTAGTTGGACGAATGTTAAAAATACCATAAATTCCCAAAGGGTATATTTCTCAAGTATTAATATTTTGATATTGGTTATAATAGGATATCCTC
>JBBSKR010000094.1:0-13055 GCA_038256135.1 Flavobacteriales bacterium
AAATATGCTCAATGTCAGCCTGAGCGCAGTCGAAGGCTTAAGTTGGTCTGTTATTTCAACAAAAGAAACCCTATTACCTGCCGGTCACCAAATCGAGCAAGCTGAATTGCTCTTTCGAAAAGTGGAGGATGCCGAAATCCAAGCCCAATTGGATAAATTGGAAGCCACCAAAAAAGCCAACGATAACGCAAATAAAAAACTAATGACCCAAAAAGACACGATTACCTTTGATGATTTCTCTAAATTGGATATGCGGGTTGGCACTATAATCGAAGCGGAAAAAATGGCCAAAGCTAACAAATTACTGGTGCTAAAGATAGATACCGGTTTAGATGTACGTACTATTGTTTCTGGGATTGCAGAAAGTTTTACTCCTGAAGAGATTATCGGAAAAAAAGTAACTGTGTTGATCAACTTGGCCCCAAGGGCACTGCGTGGTGTGGATAGTGAAGGTATGATCCTTATGACCGAAAATACCGAGGGTAAATTGGTATTCGTCAACCCTGATGAGGATGGGGTCGAGAATGGAGAGGGAATCAGTTAACATTTTTTTGATTTCATATTCTAAAAGTAAGTCTGGTAGCGCAGTCGAGACCTAAAGGCAACTAAAGTTATTTTTACCATGAAATGTTATTATGTATACGTACTACTTTGTTCAAACGAGCTTACCTATAATGGGGTTACTAATGTTATCTCTAGAAGATTCAATAAACATGGGAATGGTCTAAACAAAACTTGTTTCACCTATGAACGTAGCCCTTTAAAACTAATCTTCTCAGCAAGGATTTAATGATATAGATCAAGCTATGTTTTTTGAAAAGAAAATTAAAAAGTGGAGTGGCAAGAAGAAAATAGCACTTGCAAATGGAGAATTTGATTTATTACAAATATGAACAGAATGTAGAAATTTAACACATTCCGATTTTAAACCATCCAGTAAACTACGGGGCAAGCCCACGAGGCATTGGGGGAAAACAACCTTAAAATTTCGAGGCAAGCCTCGGAGCATTTAAATCTCGATTATCGAGTAATCAACCTATTTAGCGTCTAAATGTCACTTTGAGCGCAGTCGAGAACCTTGAAACACGAACAGGTCTCGACTGCGCTCGACCAGACAAAAATAATAATTTTTATGAACCTCGTCCCCTACATCCTTAAACACACCCAACTCCCAGAAAAGGGAATTCAAAATACTATTGAACTTTTAAATGAGGACTGTACCATCCCTTTTATCTCTAGGTATCGAAAGGAACGTACGGGGAATTTAGATGAGGTACAAGTAGGCACAATCGTTCAATTCAAGGAACAATTTGAAGCGCTCGAGAAACGTAAAAAAGCCATCACAAAAACGGTGGATGAGCAAGGGTTGTTGACGCCTGAACTAAAACAAAAATTTGAAAACGTAGAAGATCTTACCCAATTGGAAGACCTCTACCTTCCATTTAAAAAAAGCAAAAAGACCAAAGCGGAAGTTGCCCGTCAACAAGGTTTGGAACCTTTGGCCAAAATCATCATGGCACAACGTGGTGATGCTATTGAATTTATTGCATCTAAGTACCTTTCAAAAGAAATTCAAAATGAAGATCAGGCCTTGGAAGGAGCACGGCATATCATTTCGGAGTGGATCAATGAACGAACGGATATCCGCAATCAAATCAGAACCCAATTGGCCCGTTTTGCCTTGATAAGCACAAAAGTGATATCGGCCCAAAAAGAAGAAGAAAAAGCACAAAAATATCAGGATTATTTTGATTGGAGCGAACCATTGAATAAATGTCCTTCACATCGCTTACTGGCTATTCTTAGAGCGGAATCAGAGAAGTTTATTAGGGTTAAAATTGAGTTGGATGAGGAACGATTATTGGACCGTATTGAAAATAGAGTCATTACATCCAACAACGAATGTGCTGTTCAAATTAAATTGGCCATCGCCGATGCCTATAAGCGATTATTATTTCCTTCCCTATCCAACGAGTTGCTAAAACTTGCTAAGGAAAAGGCAGATGATGAAGCAATCAGTGTATTTTCTAATAATCTAAGGCAATTGTTGTTGGGAGCTCCCTTGGGAGAAAAGCGAATACTTGCTATTGATCCCGGCTTTAGATCAGGCTGTAAAATAGTATGTTTGGATGCACAGGGTAATTTGGTCCATAATGAAACTATCTATCCCCATGCACCCCAAAATGATGTTGGCGGAGCCATTAAAAAATTAAGTTCGTTAGCCAATGCTTATAAAATAGAGGCCATTGCCATTGGTAACGGTACTGCTTCAAGAGAAACGGAACGTATTGTCAAAAAAGTCATCTTCAATAATCCAGTTGAGGTTTTTGTGGTAAGCGAGGCCGGTGCATCCATATATTCAGCTTCCAAAATTGCCCGTGATGAATTTCCTAATTATGACGTTACCGTACGTGGTGCAGTGTCCATAGGACGACGGTTGGCAGATCCTTTGGCAGAATTGGTAAAAATAGATCCTAAATCTATTGGGGTTGGACAGTACCAACACGATGTGGACCAGACCAAACTAAAAACATCATTGGATATGGTCGTCGAGAGTTGTGTGAATTCCGTTGGGGTAAACGTCAATACCGCCAGTGTTCCCTTATTGAGTTATGTTTCTGGGATTGGGCCTAAATTGGCAGAGAATATTGTTGCTCTTAGAAAAGAAAAAGGGGCGTTTAAAAGTAGGTCGTCTATTATGGAAGTACCTCGGTTGGGTGGAAAAGCCTTTGAACAGGGCGCTGCATTTTTAAGAATAAAGGATGCCGAAAATCCATTGGACGATTCCGCAGTGCACCCAGAGAGTTATTTCATTGTTGAACAAATGGCAAAGGACAAAAAAACCGAGATTCCAGCGCTCATCGGCAACAAAGCTTTGCTAAAGGAAATAGAACTTCAAAAGTATTGTACCGATTCCGTAGGCCTACCTACCTTGAAAGATATACGTTCCGAATTGGAAAAACCGGGATTGGACAGAAGGGAAAAGGCCAAGGTGTTCACTTTTGACCAAAACATCAAATCGATAACCGATTTGAACGAGGGGCAGCTTTTGCCCGGTATTGTGAACAATATTACCAACTTTGGTTGCTTTGTCGATATTGGTATTAAGGAAAGCGGACTTATACATGTATCCAATCTTTCGGATAAATTTGTTAAGGACGTAAACGAGCATGTTCATTTACATCAACAAGTAATTGTGAAAGTGCTACAAGTTGATGTGCCAAGAAAACGGATTCAATTGAAGTTGCACAAATAATTATATACATGCTCAAAATAGCCTTTCACCCTATCTATAAACATCCATTACCGGAGGGACACCGGTTTCCTATGATAAAGTATGACCTATTACCACAGCAACTTCTTCATGAAGGTACCTGTACGGAAGCCAATTTTTTCGAACCCGAAATACCCAATGACAAGTATATCGTAGCGGCCCACAATCCGGAATATTTCTATGACTTATTAAATATGAAAATTTCCGATAAAGCGGCCCGTAAGATTGGTTTTCCGTTATCCGAGGATTTGGTAGAGCGCGAACGCATCATTGCCGATGGCACTTTAAAAGCCTGTGATTTTGCCTTGGAACAGGGAATAGCAATGAATATTGCGGGTGGAACACACCATGCCTATAGCGATCATGGGGAGGCTTTTTGTATGTTGAACGACCAGGCCATTGGCGCTAAATATATACTCAAAAAAGGACTTGCCAAAAAAATACTAATCGTTGATTTAGATGTTCACCAAGGGAATGGCACTGCAGAAATTTTTCAAACCGACACCGATGTTTTTACCTTTTCAATGCATGGCGCATCCAACTATCCTTTTAAAAAGGAAAAATCGGACTTGGACATTGCACTTAAAAAGGGAACTGGGGATGAAGCTTATTTATCAATCCTAAAGGAAAATTTGCCCAAATTATTGGACACCGTTCAGCCTGATTTCATTTTCTACCTCTGTGGCGTAGATGTTCTTGAAAGTGACAAACTGGGAACTTTAGGCCTTACCTTGCAAGGGTGCAAAAGTCGAGATCGGTATGTTCTAGAAACGTGTCAAAAGCTTAAAATTCCGGTTCAGTGCAGTATGGGCGGCGGCTATTCGACCGATATCAAAATTATAGTGGAGGCACATGCAAATACATTTAGGCTGGCCCAATCGCTATATTTCTAACTACATTTCTTTTTGAACTCAAAATTGATCAGGAACGATTATTTTTAAAGTTAGTATACGTTTAAATTTACGGAATGAAAAAAATTGTGATGCTCTTGGGGCTATTCAGCTGCCTTATCCTCCATTGCCAAGATACCAGTAAAGATTCGACCAAGACCCGTTGGAATATGTTAACCTATGACGTTGGCACTATGTTCAAAGGGGTTGCATATTCCTATGCCCGTCCTTTTCATTGGCAAGGCAAACAGTGGGCACAATTTGGCGCTGTCATTGGTGGTACAGGTTTGGTATATCTAGCAGATGACGATGCGTCTAGATTTATTCGAAACAATAGGGAAAGTGTTCCGTCATGGATACGGGATTACGGTGAATTGTATGGTAGCCCGGAAAATAATTATATAGCTACTTCCGGAGTTTATTTGGCCGGATTGATTACTAAAAATGAAAAACTTCGTCGTACAGGGGTGCTTTTGATTTCATCGGCTACTTCGGCCGGACTATTACAACAGGTACTAAAATCCGTGGTGGGTAGGGCCAGGCCTTTGGCCAATTTGGGTAAGGACACATTTGACCCATTCAACTCTAGCAGAAATTTTCATTCCTTTCCTTCGGGTCATGCACTATTGGCATTTACCAACGCTTATGCTATAGCCAAGCAATTTGAGAATCCGTGGGTCAAGGCAGGTATTTATACCGTGGGTGCCATTCCAGGAATTTCAAGGGTATGGGACGGCCAGCATTGGTTAAGCGATATGGTTTTTGCCTTTGCCATCAGCATTGCTACCGTGGAATCCATAGACCGGTATTTGGATAAAAAATATGAGGAAAAATACAACCATCGACAAAAAATGGTGAGTTGGAACCTTAATTTTGGTCCGGGTCAAATGGGGGTGAGTATCAATTTTTGACAAAAGTCATATACTTCTATTTTATTTGCGCTATCGATAATTTCTATTACTGAAGGTTATTAAAACTTTCAGTACATTAGCTTAGTAACTAAAAATCAAACCATTGAAATCGCTGCTCCATTTATATCTTATTCTTTTTACTTTCGTTTCCTTTGCCCAAACACCCTCCCAGAAAAAATCATCCACATTGGAAGAAGGGGATGCGAAAGAGGTTGGAATGTCCCCGGAACGTTTGGCTAAAATAGATGTCATGCTTTCTGAGGAAGTAAATGATGGCAATATCCCTGGAGTAGTTGCCCTAATTGCCCGAAAAGGTAAAATTGTACTTTATAAAGCATATGGAATCGGTAATGGCGAAACAAAACAACCATTGGAAAAAGAGGCTATTTTTAGGATAGCATCCCAAACTAAAGCCATAACTGCGACTGCCGTGATGATGCTTTGGGAGGAAGGTAAATTTCAGCTGGACGATAAGATTTCCAAATACATTCCAGAATTCGGGGAGGCACAAATTTTAGAGTCCTTTAATGAGGCAGATTCTACTTATACCACAAAAGCCGCAGAAAATCAAATTACCATTCGAGATTTATTGACCCATACATCCGGTATTGGATATGGAGTAATTGACGGGGATGACCGATTCAAAAAAATGTATGCAAAAGCAGGAATTACCGACCTTTTTACGACAGAAAAAATCACTATTGCTGAGAGTGTGAAAAAATTGGCAACCCTTCCCCTACATCATGAACCTGGTGAGGCATTTACCTACAGCGAAGGTTTAGATGTTTTGGGATATTTTATAGAAGTTATTTCTGGTGTACCGTTTGATGAATTTCTCAAAACCAGAATCTTTGAACCGCTTAACATGCAAGACACTTGGTTCTACCTTCCTTCGGAAAAGCAAAATAGGCTGGTTGCTGTTCAAAAAAAGGAAAATGGAAAATGGAAAAATTATCCTGTTACCTTTTATGACACAAATTATCCAATAGTAGGGGCAAAAACCTTTTTTTCTGGAGGGGCTGGGCTTTCTAGTACAGCGAAAGACTATGCCACTTTCTTACAAATGTACCTTAATGAAGGAGAATTAAATGGGGTTCGCCTACTGAGCAGAACAACTGTAAGAAGTATTTTGGGCAATCAAATTGGGGGAATCTGGGACGACCCAAAAAACTACGGACTAGCATTCTCGGTAGTAAATGAAAGAGGTGAGATTACGGGTGGTTTAGGCAGTGAAGGAACATTTGAATGGGGAGGCTATTTTAATACCCAATATTTTGCAGACCCAAAAGAAGATGTAATTGGCATTTTAATGAAACAGACCCAAGGCCCCGTAGACGATGATACTGCTTGGAAATTTAAGCAAATGCTTTTTTCTTCCATTGACGATTAACCGTACTTGTGCAAAATAGGGTTGAAGTTCTACTTATCCCAATGATGACGTTAAATCAGTTATTTGTTACTTAAAATATCATTCATCCAAAAGATATAATCCCAATTTTATTTTCCAATACGGCATTTTTTCTTCAAAATAGTCGAAAAAATCCTTGAAACCACCGGCGTCGGGCAAGGCCAATTTCGCTTTCTCCATTTTTACTAATTCATCTTTACTCACAAATTGATGCAAATCCAAATCTTCTCCTTCGGCATGTTTCTTCATTAGGTGACCATAAATGGTATTCTCGGACAGGTCTCTAGTTTCCGCAATCTCAGATATAGTAAGGCCATCAGAAAACAAGTCGAACGATTTTTCGTGCGTCTTCCGTTTGGGCTTCTGCTTTTGATTAAAGCCTGCAATTTCATTTAAGAACACCTGCGCATATTTCTCCAACTTCGCCTGCCCCACACCGGATACTTGCATAAATTCAGTCTCATTGGTGGGTAACTTCTTTTCCATGTCCTTTAGACTGGCATCTCCAAAAATGACATATGCCGGTACGCCTTCCGCTGTAGCAATTTTATGCCGCAACGCCCTCAGCGTTTCGAATAAATCGGTTTTCTGAATACGTGATTTGGTTTTAGCCAATTTTTTAACATCCTGTTTCTGTAAAACAGCCAGTTGAACGGACCTATCAGAAAATAGGACCTCCTTGGCCAAGGGTGTCAATCCCAATTGGGCCCCTTCCCTAAAATTGATATGCAAAACTCCCTGATTCAACAATTGTATAACATACTGTTGCAAGTCTAACCAAGAAACATCCTTAACGGCTCCATACGTTTTCACCTGTTGATATCCTTTATCAAGAACTTGGGCGTTCTGCGCCCCACGTAACACGTCTATGACCATTCCCATAGGCTCCCTTTCTCCCAACCTAGCAACGGCAGAACATACTTTTTGCGCCAATACGGTAGCATCAAAATATGCGGGCGGAGTTGTACATATATCGCAATTACCACAACCCTTGGTCACATGTTCCCCAAAGTAGTTGAGCAGGGCAATACGGCGACAGCTAAGTGCTTCTGCGAATTGCTGCATCCGTTCCAATTTGGCAAATTCCACTTCTGCATTTTCACTTTGGGAAATGAATCTTCGTAATTGGGCCACATCGGCATAACTATAGAACAATAACGCATGGGCGGGTAACCCATCCCGACCACCACGACCAATTTCCTGATAATAGCCTTCTATATTCTTAGGAAGGTTATAATGCATGACCCAGCGCACATTGCTCTTATCGATACCCATGCCAAATGCGATTGTAGCAACAATGATGGGCACCTTATCCGTGATAAATTCTTCCTGTACGAAGGAACGTTCATCTGGAGACATTCCGGCGTGATAGGCTTTCGCCTTAAAACCGGCTTTTTGCAATTTATCGGAAATCGATTCTGTACTTTTTCTGCTCAAACAATATATGATACCACTCTCGAAGGGATGCTCCTCCAGAAATTCAAGGATATGCTTGATGCGGTCCTGTGCCGGTTTCACATCCAAAAAAAGATTGGGCCTGTTAAAGGACGCCAGATGCCTTTCTGCTTCCGGAATGTTCAACTGATCTATAATATCATCTTGGGTGGTCTTATCTGCCGTTGCCGTAAGTGCCATAACGGGGACAGTTGGAAATCGCATTTTTAAACTTCCCAATTGCGTGTAGGCAGGTCTAAAATCGTGTCCCCAAGAAGAAATACAATGCGCCTCATCCACTGCAAAAAGACTAATATTCAACTCCTCCAAAATACTGGTGAAAAACCCAAGACTTTCCGGGGCTACATAAAAAAGCTTAAGTCCCCCTTGTTGCAATTGCTGCATTATTTTTTGCTGGGTATCCTGTGATTGGGAACTGTTGTAATACGCAGCAGCAATACCGTTCGCCTGTAATACGTCTACTTGATCTTTCATTAAAGCAATAAGTGGGGAAATTACAATAGCAGTTCCCTTTAATGACAAAGCGGTTAACTGATAGCAGAGGGACTTCCCACCTCCTGTTGGCATAATGGCCAACACATCCTTTTTGGCCAATACATCTTCAATGATGGCCAATTGATTTGGCTTAAAGGTATCATAGCCAAAATATTTTTTTAATAAAGGGAGTAGGTCTTGTTTTGTTGTTGTCATGTTTTGTAAAAATAATCAATGGAAATTTGATTGGCCAATAAGGTCTTCGACTGCGCTCAGACTGACAATTTAGCTTTCAATTAAACAGATAGGTAAGAATTTTACAAGAAGTCGTCTTTGCGAGCATAGCGAAGCAAACTTTTGCTTCCGTGTTCCCAGTAGCAGATTACCTAGCTACACTCGTGAAGACGAACAGCTTTACTTTCCTAGCATCAACAATTCTGTACACCGCACCTCCGTAATATATCTTTTTTCACCTTCCTTGGTTTCATAAGAACGATGGGTTAGTTTTCCTTCTATTGCTACCTGCTTCCCCTTGTTCAAATAATTCTCGACAATTTCGGCAGTCTTACCCCAGGCGACGATATTATGCCATTGGGTGTCCTCAACTTTTTCTCCTTTGGCATTTTTGTAGCTATCGGTAGTGGCAATTGAGAATTTGGCCAATTTAGTGCCACCTTCCAAGTTTACGATTTCTGGGTCCTGGCCCAAGTTTCCAATTAACTGTACTTTGTTTTTAAGTGCATTCATAATACTAATTTTTAGCGTTAAACGATTTATAGATCAAGCCTCCTTGACTTGACACCACAAACCTATAACGGCCTACAAAAGTTACTCGGTTACTAAACATTTACTATCGTTTGTATTCGTTTACAGTCGTTTGTAAACTTTTTTTTAATTGATTTTCAAACTTTTATACATATATTAATCTCAAGAAATTCGTAAAAAATTTACTTAAATCGTGGGCTCCGGGATAACCTTTTGGCATCTATAACTATTATGGGACAATGGTAAAAAGTAATTTGTTAAATTACTGGAACGTAATTTTTTTAGAGAAGTCTGTTTGTACTATCCAATACCGCTAATTCGCTATTCAATATTGTACGGGCATCCGCCACCTCACGGAAAATGATATTATAACAGATGTAATGTTAAAGTATGCATGTGTGCTAAGCCCTTTACGTTGACTTATTAGGTATCCGCTATCTTTATTTTTTTTAGGAACGGAAGCTTTTAGTACATCGTCTAAAGTTGTATTTATTTTCAACTTCTTGTCATACTTGCCTTTTCGTTCTTTGTTCTTTTCTATGGGATTTTTTCTGACATATGGCAAAGTTACCATTCTATTTCAATTGTTTTCTTTTTGTAATCAATTGATACTTTAAAGTGTTCTAGAAACATTTGAGTCCCCAATATTGGATATGAATGCTCTATTTCTACAGTAAATCCAACAACATCAAGCTTTCTAATTGTGGATTTTCTGTCTGGGCTTAAAAGTTCAATTTTAAAACCATGAACCCATGTGTCAATTTCTTTACTCTCTATTCCTTTTACGCCTCTTATTTTTTTATCCTCATCTCTTATTTTGTGTCCTATCGCTGTAGATAAATAACTAGGCACTATACAAGAATCTGAACCAGTATCAATTAGAGCGTAAGCGATTCTCGATTGGCCAGTTTCAAAATTAACTATTTTAATTGGCAATCTTGGCTTTAGCCGTCCTTGTTCTAAGGGCAAAGGATAAGTATATTTATTTAGATAATGCGGTTTATTCAAAGTAAAAATTATATCTAGGCTCAGATTCAAAGTCTAAAATATAATTTTTCCCTGATTTGTCGGCTTTTTGGATAACCTCTTCTCCGTTAGAACCCTCACATATCAATTCGTCTGTATCTATGTCAATAGCTTTAACTATGAAAGTTGGGTCTGAATTGATATTTTTATTGGCGGACATATCCTTTTTTTAGAGCGGGCAAATGTAGTTAATTAACTTATGCTCGTTTAAAATTACAATATGTTTGTTTGATCAACTAATAAAAAATCATAAATTGCCGGAATTAGTTGCGACTAAAAAACACAATTCCCACATTTTTAACCAGATGTTAAATTTTTAAACGTAATACAGTTTCAGCACCTCCTAAGAACTGGAATTCGATCCAAATATATACGATTTATTTGGAGGTTCAGGCGGCTTATTACTTGACTTTGTAATAAGCAACCCATATTGTCATGCCTTTTTTAATTAATTATCTTGTCCCATAATAGTTTTAGATGCCGCTACGGGATAACCCTTTTTTTTTCATACCTTAAAACACCGAAAACAAATTTCAATGGAAACGGATTTTGAAATAAAGGACCAGCCGCCGGAAAAAAGATATGAGGCCACCATTGAGGATACCATGGTCCGGATTGAATACATTAAAGCTCAGGACCGAATTTATTTGACCCATACCGAAGTTCCCCAAGCCTTGGAAGGAAATGGTATCTGTTCCAAGTTGGTAGCAAAAGTTTTGAGAGAGATAGACCGACAACAGTGTACCGTGGTTCCCCTTTGTCCATTTGTAACGTTATATTTAAAAAGACATCCAGATTGGAAAAGATTGGTCATGAAAGGAATAAACATAACATAAGAAATCATGGATAATGAAATTAAAAAAGAATATTCCAACGGCGAAGTTACCGTTGTATGGAAACCTAAAAATTGTATTCACTCAGAGATGCGTGTTAAAACACTGCCGGAAGTGTACAAACCATCTGAGAAGCAGTGAATTACTCGTTAGAATGCCACTACTCCAGAATTAAAAAAACAGATAAAGGAATGTCCGTCCGGCGCATTAAGCTATTACATGAATAATGAAACTATGGAAGAAAAAGAATCAAGTGAAGTAAGTGTTATCGAAATTAATGTCGCTAAAAATGGCCCATTAAAAATTAAAGGCAACCTTGAAATACAATTGGCAACTGGAGAGGTAGTCACTAAAGAAGGGATTACAGGATTTTGCCGTTGTGGCGTTTCTGAAAACAAACCATTCTGCGATGGTTCGCACAGAAAAATAGACTTCATTGGATAACGAAATAAAGATTAAAATTGCGAATGGAATTAGCCATACACAACTGGATGCGTGCCGAAACTTTGGAACACACCCTCGATAGAATCAGCAAATTAGACTATCCCTACCTAGAGATTCAAGGGGCGCCAGAAAGTTACGATACCCAAAAAGCACAGTTATTATTGGATATTTATGGCATTAAATGTTGGGGCTCCGTCACATTAATGCTTGAGAAACGCAATCTTTTGGCCAAGGACCCAGCGCAACGTAAAATGTCCATTCAATATGTCAAAGACGTTGCGAAGATGGTCTATGAATTAGGAGGTTCCGTCATTTCCTTGGTTCCTGCTACGGTTGGTAAAATAATACCGGATGCTAAACCTGAAGAGGAATGGGATTGGGCTATCGAGGGCATACAAGAAATCTACGCCTATACGGAGGACCATGGTATCCAAATTGCCATTGAACCTATAAATCGGTTTGAAACCTATTTCATTAACCGCGGGGAACAAGCCTTGGCGTTGGCAGAAGCAGTGGGCCCGAATTGCGGGGTCTGTCTTGATACCTTCCACATGAATTTAGAGGAAGAAAACATGTTCGATACCATAAAAAAAGTGGGCAAACGATTGGTCAACTTTCACGTTGCGGATAACAATCGTATGGCGCCAGGGATGGGACACCTTGACTGGCCCAAAATCATAAAAACACTAAAGGGAATTGACTATGACAAAGTGTTATCGGTAGAGTTTTGTGCTCCGTTGGATCGCACCCCTGCTAACCGCTATCCCAATTCCATTGAAACGAACCCTGAAGGACTTACCGCTGAACAGAAGAAATTTTTGGAAGACCATGGAAGTTCAGCCATTACGGATGAATTTTATACCATGCTCACCAAAAAATCAATAGAGACCCTAAAAGGACTTATGAAATGAAAATCGCCAATATAGAAGCCTTTTGGTTGCGCTGCCCGATACCCAAAGAGAAACAACATTTTTCCGATTATGGATTGCTGACCAATTTTGATATGGCCTTAGTAGTCGTCACATCAGATAGTGGATTGCAAGGTTTTGGCGAAGCAAAAGCAGCCGTAGGTTCTTCGGGTTCCTGTGCCTCCATTGTAAGTTGTATTGAAAACGAGTTGAAACCCCAATTGATCGGCAAGGATGCCCGAAACATATCCCGTATTTGGGAACATGTTTACAATGGTACGCGTGATCATTATTCCCTATCCCGCGGTAGAAAGTTTCCTATTTTAGGACGTAGGGGTCTTACAATTTCTGCCTTAAGTGGTATCGATACCGCCCTTTGGGATATTAAAGGAAAAACATTGGGTGCTTCAGTCGTCGAATTATTGGGTGGAAGTTGTCGTGATAAAATGCCGGCATACGCCAGTGGCGGTTGGGCCAAGGCCGACGCTATTGGGGAGCAATTGTTAGGGTATACCTCTAAAGGATTTAGTGGTGTAAAAATGCGGGTAGGTATTATGGACCAAACCGTTGCCGAAAGTATCAAACGCGTAAAAGCTGCACGCGAAGCCCTACCGGATTATATTAAGTTAATGACGGATGCCCATGGTACATTTAGTGTTCCCGAGGC
>JBBSKR010000095.1:0-13051 GCA_038256135.1 Flavobacteriales bacterium
AAACTTGCCTGTACATATTCCCTATAGTCTTCTGGCGCCAGCATGTAAAAACCTACATACCCAACACCGAAGTCGGCAGGCTGTTCGCCATTAAAATTCTTTGGGGTTCCCATGACTTGGCTGCACCCATTGAAATAATCGGTGGATCCTAACGTTGGTGCTTTCCAACTTACTACATCCAGTTCCAAATTACCCAATTTTATAGGACATTGTATGAAAACTTCAAAACTGGGATTTTCAACTAGATTTTGGGTATATACAAAACAGCGATTTCCAAAAATAAGCGCGAAAGTTGAAAATAACATCCTAAGAAATCCCATAAGTACCTATTGGATTTCCCTAAAATAACAATTTCAGGCAAAGGGGTAATCCTAAATACCAATAAATGATTGTCTAAAAATCGAATTTATAGGTTGCTCCTCCCAACACCTGAATACCTTGCACTTGAAAATTGGCCCAACGTTGGTAATCATTGTTGGAAAGATTGGCCCCTTTTACGAAAAAGGAAAGTTGATCATTTAGTCGGTAGCCAACATGGGCATTGGCATCAAAATAACCGTCCAACGTAATCATTGTTGCCGGAAATCCGCCAGGCTGTACATTCTCAGCAATAACAGAAGCAAAATCCTCTCGCTCCCCTACATAAAAAAGGTTGGCGCCCATAAACCATTTTTCACCGATTTGATAATCCATAAAAAGTGAACCTGTCAAATTCGGTAAATTCCATGCCGGGTTTCCTGTTTCCGTGCTATAGTCATATATCTCAGCATTGACGCCCAAGGTAAAATTACGATTCACATCCACATTCAATTCCCCAAAAATCCCTAGGGTCTTTATATCGTCATAGAACACATCAAACGAATTGCCAAAATAATATCCCTTTTCATCATTTCTAAATCCATTTTGTGGATTCAATATAAAAAGTGGTTTTCTATTTTCCGCAGCATAAGAACCCTTTATATTATAGCTTAGATTAGGCAACAACTGACCTTTAAAGCCGACATAGGCGTTATACTGACTGTCTGTAGGGGCAATAGTAAGGGTTGGGGAAACAAAGGGATTTTTCTCTACGAAATCGTAATATGAATTTTGCTGTAATTCACCGGTAACCCCCCCATAAGCAATTACAGATTCATCCAACAATCTATAGGATGCTGTTACCGCTGGATAGATGTAAAAATTACCCTCGCTATTTTCCAAATCCATACCATAAACCAAATTCACCCCCAAATTCAAGGAAAGGTCATCGCGAAGCATAGTTAAGGACGGATTGATTCCCGCCTGCAAATTTGAATAGCTGATACCCGCATCATTGGTACTGTTCCTCAAACTTGCATTCTCAAAAGTGCCTCCAACGTAGTCGACCTTCACTTTAACATCAAAACTTTCCTCGTTTAAGGGAAATTCAAAACCGGTATTTAAAATAGCACGGTTCTCACCCGAACCAACGGCATCCCAGAATCTACGGTATTTTATATCCGCTCTTTTAAAAAGGGCATCTTCCATATTTATATGTGCACCGGCCTCTCCCATAAAATAATTTTGTCGTTCGTCAATACTATTTATGGTGGTTTGGTCATATACGCCTTCGGGAATTCCATACCAATTGTATAATTGATGCTGAAGACCAATAGCCGCGCCCCAATCCAAATCACGATCGCGTTTGGTATAGGAAGCATCTAAATTGGTATCATAGAAGGTATTATCCAATTCCACTCCGTCAATACCTCCCCTGGAGGACAAATGATTAAAACCCACATCTAAATTCTCATCCCTATTGAGGGTTCTGCTTGTATAAAATTCACCCAACACGTTGCCATAATTGCCCGCTCCAAAAGAAGCATAGGAATTGAACAATTGTGGAGGCGGTAATTTTTCAACTGTAGAAGCTGTTCCTTTAGATGGAGTAAACGTAGAGGCCACTGGTACCGAAAATATGCTATAGGTGATCTCCTTTTTTTGAAGCACGATCGAATCGTTCAAATTGGGAACCGACTTGATTTTAAATGCGTCTGAAACGGTAGGCGTATAGGCCTTGGTAACGTTCACTGTTTCGGTACCCAAATCCTTTTCCTCATTCTCTTGAGCTAATGCAAATTGTAAGCTAAGCCCTAAGAAAAGAAGCGTTATTTTAAGATGATTGTACATAGGTGTTCTTTTACTGGTGTACATTAATTTTGATTTGGATTAATTGATGAATTGCTTTGTGCTTCCTTTGATTTGATAATGGACAATTCCGCACGTGACTCTGCCACAATTTCTGGATATTGACTAAAATTTTTGATGACACTTTCCAAGATATAGGAAGCTTGATATGCATCTTTTAAGGCGTAGTAGTTCTTGGCCATTAAGACCAATCCTTTCCCTCCCCATTCTTTATAGGTCGCATAATCCTTTACTAATTTCTGAACGGCAACGTTGGAGTTTTCATAATGCCCATCTTTATTTTCAAAATAGGCATCGTAATATAAGGCCTCCGCAGCGGTAGCTCCTGAAGCTATTTTTAGTACTTCGGCATAGGCTGATTTTGCCTTTTGTTCATCGCCCGTTGCAATGGCGGATCTAGCAATCATTATCTGTGCATCGCTCTTGATACGGTTATCGATATTGGCGGTAGCCAGAACCTTTTCTGCATATTCCAAGGTTTTGGAATAATTGCGCTGACCGTAATAGCCTTTCATTAAATTGGAACGTGCAAAGGTACGGTTCTGCTGAATATTCGCCTGATTCTCCAATTTCAACAGATAAGGCAAAGCGGTTTCGTAATTATCCTTGCCAATATAAACTTCGCATACCCTCGTTAAAGCTTGTTCGGCATATTCACTTGTACTTCTATCGGCTACATATTTGTAATACGGCAACGCCGAATCTTTTTCCCCTTTGCCAAAATACAATTGTGCTAAACTAAAGTTGGCGTCTACGGCGTGCAGTCCGTTCGGAAATTGTTGGATATAACTTTTATAGCCACGGATGGCCGCATCGACATTTCCCTCCAAATTCTGCTTTTGAGCGGAATCAAAACTGGCATTGTCCAATTCGGTATCGGTAACCTCAACAAAGTCCAAACCACGAACCCAATCGGCATAATCGTTTACCCTTCCCATATCCACATAAACCAACTTGGCAGTTGCTACGGCCTGTATGGCCTCTTGGGTCTTTGGATAATCGCGTACTACGGTCTTGAACTTGGTCAAAGCCGCTTCGTTCCGGTTCGCATTATAGTTGACCAACCCCTGTCGCATTAATGCCTGTGGCACCAAAGAGCTTCCTTTAAAATCAGCAATCAAACGGTCATAAGCTTGTAACCCTTTATTTTCTTCGCCTTGGGCCACATAGGTATTCCCTAGTTCAAACAGGGCATCATCCCTAAAACTGGACCTCGGATACTGACTTACGAACATTTCCAAATTTTCGATTTTACTGCTCCCGCGATCTATATAGCCATAACTCATCGCTTTTTGATAGGATGCATAGTCCTTCTCAGGTCCGGTCAGGTCTAGGGCCTTGTTATAGGTTTCTATGGCAGGCCAATATTTACTGGTGGCGAAATAGCTGTCCCCCAAACGTAAATAGGCATCGTTCAGTTTTTCAACTTCCATATTTCGGTTCGTAGTGAACGAATCGAAATAGGTAATGGCATCATTGTAATTTTTTTGCTTAAAATAGGCATAGGCCAAACTATAGTCTATGTCGCCATATACATCGGTTTTTTTTGCTGCAGGATTATTTTTGAAAGCCATAAAACCTTTTACGGCCTCATCAAAGCGGTTCAACAAATAATCGGCCTCTCCTTTCCAATAGTTCGCGCGTGCTTTGAACACCATATCTTCTGCGCTTGCGAGTGATTTACCCAAATTATCGGAAGCTTCGGCATAGTCCCCATCCATAAAAAGTTCGATTCCCCGATAGTAGGCTACCTTTTGGTAGGTGGTTTTACTGGCATAGTTTTTATTTTCTTCCAGCAGTTTCATTGCTCCGGCAAAATTCTTTGAAGTAATATAGGAATCCACCAAAAGCGTCTGCATTTCCTCTTGGTGCACATCGTTCGGATAGGTCTTTAAATAATTTGTAATCACCGCCGGAACCGGCTCATAAGCATTGCCCACTTCATAACTTAACCGGGCATAGTTCAAAAATGCATCCTTTTGTATCTCCGGACTATACTCCATTTGGGAAGCATTTCTAAAAGCATTGAGCGCTTCCTGCTTTTTATCCAGTTTCAAATAACACTCCGCCAAATGATAGTAGGCATTTTGGGCAACGCTGTTGGTGCCGCCGATGATTTTATTGAACTGGGATATGGCTTCCGCATAATCTCCTTGTTTATAATAGGCATACCCTAAATAGTAATAGTCCGTATTGCTCCATTTACCGCCCTTTCCTTTGTACTCCCTTAAATAGGGAATGGCATTTTCATATTGTTCCAAATTGAAATAACTCTCCCCAATGATCTTATTGAGTTCGGAAACTTCCTTACGATCCGATTTTGTCAATTGCTTTTTGGCCAAGGCAATAGCTTCTTCAAACTTGCCCAGTTTGAAATTCATATCGGCCTGGTAATAGCTGAGCTTTTCTTCCAGCACATCTTGATCCGTAATTTGATCGAACCGTTCGTTGGCGGTTTCGTAATCATCCTGTTGGTAAGAAATATAGCCCAGATAGTATTTGGCCTGCGAGCCATAGATTGGAGAGGTAGTTACCTTTTCAAGGTACCGTTCGGCTTCGGCCGTTTTTCTGGAAGAGAAAAGGGAATAGCCATAATTGAAGTTGAACTTGTCCATTTCTCCGCGGGACAATGCACTTTGGTCCACCATATTATACCATTTTAAGGCATAAGGATACTTTCCCGTCTGAAAATAATATTCTGCCACATCGGCAAAGGCAGAATTCCGTTTGGTTGACGTGGGATATTTTTCTACAAAATCCTCCATCAAACGATCGGCGCCTTGTTGGTTTAATCGCACCGCGGCATTCGCGGCATAGTAAGCACTGTTCGCAGCGGTCTCCCCATCTTTGGTATTGACCTTGACCTTATCGAAAATGGTCTGCGCAGCTTGGTACTGTTCGTTGTTGTACAGCGCCAAGGCATCCTGAAAAGCTTTTTGTTCGTGGGTGTAAATCTTAGATTCCTGGGCAGTGGCCATAGCGGCCAAACCCAATACCATTGGAATAAAAGCGGTGAATTTTTTAAGCATAGTGTTCTGTTACTATTTAGAAATACCGGTTATCACATGGGATAACGGCAAATCTGGTTCCTAAGTATGTGCAATACGTTTGCAAAAGAAAAGATTTTGAAAAAGGGTTCTATAATATCAATTGGAACTTATTACTTTTATATCAACATTAGCGCTATGAAAGAGATTGTTTTAGAACTTAAGGATGCCTCTATTTTCCAAAAAGAGAGTTTGGTTTTGAGTGAAGTGAGTTTAAAAATAGAAAAAGGGGAATTCGTATACCTTATCGGAAAAACGGGAAGCGGAAAGAGCAGTTTCATGAAGACCCTCTATGGGGATTTACCGCTACAAAAAGGGGAAGGGCATATCGTAGACTTTAATTTAAAGACCTTAAAGGAAAAGGATATTCCATTTCTACGTCGAAAATTAGGAATCGTTTTTCAGGATTTTAAACTACTCCCCGATCGAAATATCAACGAGAACATGCTTTTTGTATTAAAAGCTACCGGTTGGACCGATAAGGCCAAAATGGAGGCGCAGGTAACCGCCGTTTTGGAGAAAGTAGGCATGAAAACCAAAGGTTTTAAATTTCCCCATGAGCTTTCCGGTGGGGAACAACAACGTATTGGCATTGCAAGGGCATTATTGAATGACCCTGAACTTATCCTTGCCGATGAACCTACGGGTAACCTTGATCCACAGACCAGTGTAGAAGTCATGAAGGTCTTACAGGAAATCAACAAATCGGGACGTACCATTTTAATGGCTACCCATGATTATGCACTAATTCTAAAATATCCCTCCAAAACGATTAAGTGCGACATCAATAAGGTATTTGAAGTGGTGCAACGGGCGGTTTAGACATGTTCCTTTTAAAAATTTTAATTGTTATACAAATAGTAGCTTGAAATACAACATTCCCATAAACCAAAAATCATTTTATTATCTTTGATGGTAAAGGATTATGGACGAAATAAGTAAACATATAGAGCAGATTAAGAAGCTTTGTGACTTAAACGGAGTTAAATCTCTTTTTGCATTCGGTTCAGTATTGGAGAACCGACTTCGACCAGATAGCGATATCGATTTGATTGTAGATATTGACGACCGAGACCCGCTATCGTACTCAGACAAATATTTCGACCTGAAATTCAACCTTGAAAAAATCTTCCCCCGCAAAATTGACTTATTGGAGATAAAGACTATATCAAATAGATTTCTGAAAAAGGAAATCGATAAAACCAAACTCCGAATTTATGGTGAATAAAATCAATACATGGCTTGAGGATATAAACAAATCCATCAAAGAAATATTTTCATTCCTTCCCAAGAAAAGGACGTATTTAGAATTTCAAAAAGATCTTAAAGGTAGACGTGAAATTGAAAGAAATATTGAAATCTTTGGAGAGGCAGTCAACCGAATCCTAAAAGTGGACCCTAATTTCCCCATAGAACATGCACGAAAAATAGTAGATACCCGAAATAGAATAAGCCATGGATATAATATGGTTTCCGAAGAATCCTATGGACTATAATAGTCAAGGATTTAGAAAAAATACAAGCAGAAGTCAAAAACTTACTTGGGGAATAATACTTGTCCTAAAAAGTCCTAAGAAAGTAGTACAATAGAACGAGAACCAATCCTCTCTAATTTCTTTACCAAGCCCCGAAGAATTTTACAGGAATTCGTTTTCAAGCTTAAAAGTTGAAAGATGAGGCAAACCTCTAGGTATTAACCCTTTAAAGGATATAGCCTTTTGTAATTGTCATTGGAGTGAAATCGAAATAATAGAAAAAAATAATTGCTAGAAAGCTTACCATGAAAAACCCAGAAAAAGAACGCTTAGCCCAACACAAGAAAGATGAAAAAGACTGGTTACAATGGGGCCCTTATTTGAGCGAGCGTCAATGGGGAACGGTACGGGAAGATTATAGTGCGCAGGGCAACGCGTGGTCCTATTTTCCGCATGAACATGCTCGTAGTCGAACCTTTCGCTGGGGAGAGGATGGTATTGCAGGTATAAGTGACCGCCACTGTAATATATGTTTTAACATTGCCTTTTGGAACGGGAAAGATCCCATCTTAAAAGAACGTCTTTTTGGCTTAACCGGTCCGCAAGGGAATCATGGGGAAGATGTAAAGGAACTCTATTACTATTTGGGGAACACCCCTTCGCATTCCTATATGAAGTACTTGTATAAATATCCCCAAAACAGATATCCTTACGAGCAGCTGGTAGAAGAAAACCAAAAACGGGATCGCAAGCAATTGGAATTTGAATTGTTGGACACCGGTATTTTTGAGGGCAATGCCTATTTTGATGTGGTGACCGAATATGCGAAGGCCAATGAAACCGATATGCTTATCCAAATAACTATCACCAATAGAAACGACCAACCTGCTCCCATTACCCTTCTACCGCAGCTGATCATGCGAAACCATTGGACTTTTAAGGAAATGCCCAACAAGCCGGTTATCAAAAAACAGGGAAAAGATGCAAACACCTTTGTTTCCATTGAACACCCCTATGTTGGGAATTACAATCTTTATTTCCAAAAGGCGGACAAACTATTGTTTACCGAAAATGAAACGAACCAGGAAGTCGTTTTCAATCAAAAAAATCAGCATCCCTTCAAAAAAGATCTTTTCCATCGCGCCGTTTGCAATAACGATTACGATTTGGCCACAAAAAATGAATCAGGTACCAAATTCGCACCGCTCTATGAGATGCACTTAAAGGGTGGCGAGTCCAAAACCATCCAACTCAGACTGACGCAGCAAAAGCATGAACGGCCATTTGCGGATTTTAATGACATCTTCAAGAAAAGACAAAAGGAGTGCGACCAATTTTATAACGAGATAGCGCCCAACGCAACCGAAGAGCGAAAAGCGATTTTGAAACAGGCCTTTGCCGGCTTATTGTGGACCAAACAATACTACAACTACGAAGTGGAAAAGTGGTTGGACGGGGATGTAAAAAATTCGCAACCCCCACAAGAAAGAAGATATGGGCGAAACAGTAGTTGGAAAACCTTACGCAACCACGATATATTATCTATGCCCGATGCCTGGGAATACCCATGGTACGCGGCATGGGACTCCGCCTTTCACTGTGCTTCCTTTGCTCTGATCGACCCAGATTTTGCAAAAGATCAATTGCTGTTGTTCACCAAAGAGTGGTATATGGCTCCAAACGGCCAGATTCCAGCCTATGAATGGAACTTTAGTGATGTCAACCCACCCGTACAGGCCTGGGCTGCATTACAGATTTTTGAAACGGATAAAGCAAAGTACGGAAAAGGAGATGTCAGATTTCTAAAACGTATGTTCAACAAACTCGCCTTGAACTTTACATGGTGGGTAAATCGGTTGGATAGAAACGATAACAATGTTTTTCAAGGGGGATTCCTTGGCTTGGACAATATCGGTGTTTTTGACCGTAGCCATGGGGTACCTGGCAATGGCTCGCTGGATCAAGTGGACGGTACCGCCTGGATGGCCCTATACAGCCTGAATATGCTGGAAATGAGTTTGCACATTGCCGAAGAGGATGACTCCTATGAAGATATGGCTACCAAATATTTCGGCCATTTTGTATTCATTGCGGAAGCCCTAAATAAAATGGATACCGATAAGGCCAATACTTGGGACGATGAGGAAGGATTCTTTTACGATCGTTTGATTTTGCCCGATGGACGATCTACAACTATAAAAGTACGTTCTATTGCTGGCATGCTTTCCCTTGCCGCGGTACTGACTATAAAAAAGAGTACGTTGGACAAATTTCCAAAATTCAAAGCTAGTATCGTTTGGTTTCGAAAGTACCGTGCCGATAACTTAAAGTATGAGGTCATTCAAGAGTTCAAGGAAGGGGATGATTTGTTGCTCTCCTTAGTGCCAAAAGATCGCATGCAGAAACTGGTCACTACCTTATTGGATGAAAAAGAATTTTTGAGTCCGTATGGCATACGATCATTATCAAAAATTCACGAAACCCCGTACCAAATACAAATAGATGGTATTGATTACTCCATCGATTATGAACCGGCCGAATCTACCGTTTCCCTCTTTGGCGGAAATTCCAACTGGCGTGGTCCTGTTTGGATGCCCATGAACTATCTGTTCATTCAGGCCTTAAGGGAATATCAAAGTTATAGCGGAAATGATTTTCTGTTTGAATATCCTACGGGTAGTTCCAAATTATTAAACTTAAAACAGGTTAGTGACGCATTGAGCAAACGCTTGATTCAAATGTTCGAACAAGATGCCGAAGGCAACCGTCCTATCAATCAAAATTACCATAAACGCTATCAAGACCCCCATTTTAAAGATTTGATCCTGTTTTATGAATATTTCCACGGAGAAAATGGAAGGGGATTGGGCGCTTCACATCAAACGGGATGGACCGCCTTGGTGGCCAATCTTATAGAGCAGATTAGTAGGGAATAACTTCCTTAAGTGTTCTATCAAAATCTTGATTCTATTTTATTCTGAAAAGCCTAATCCAGATTTTTCTGATGGATATAATATTCCCTTTTCCAATTTGAAGATGGCATTATAGGGATCGTCGATGATATCCAAATGCCCATCCAAATCCGCATAAACAATATTAGGTCTTGATAGCGCAAAATGTAAACCTGCGGCAATGCCCAATCCACATTCGTCGTTACACCCTACCATCGCGTCCAATTTAGCCGCTTTTGCCACTGAATTAATCTGCATCCCCACCCAAATGCCGCCAACTTTTTGCAGCTTGATGTTCACCATATCCACCCGTTCATTCTGTGCCAAACGAAATGCATCGGTCAATGTTTTTAGACTTTCATCGGCCATCACAGGAATACTTACCAAATCCGTAACCTCTCCCAATCGCTCTTCGAATTCAATTTTGGTAGGCTGCTCAAAAATTTCAATACCAATGGCCGCGGTTGCCTTTACAAAAGCCACCGATTCCTTTACGGAGTACCCTTGATTCCCATCGAACCGTAACTCGATATGCGGATATTTTTCATGAACCACCCTCATTTTGGCTACATCCTCTTCAAGATTCGATCCCCCCTTTATTTTTAAAATCGTGAAGCCCTGTTTTACAAATTGATCGGCATAGGCCAAGGTTTCGTTCAGTCCCATTATACCAATGGTAATACTGGTAGCAATATGGGTTCGGTAACCGCCTAAAAATTTATACAGCGGTACCTCCGCTTTTTTAGAAATTAAATCGAATAAGGCCAAATCGACCATCGCCAAGGTAGAGGCTTTTTTGCCCAATAGTTGTTTCAGCTCAAAAAGTAGCAGCGCATAGGTAAAGGGATCTTTCCCAATTAAATAAGGGATAATGATGTCCTTGATCGCATCAGCTACATTTATTGGGGTTTCGTTAGTGACCACCGGGTCTGGTGCAGCACATCCATAACCGACAATTTTTCCATCGGTCTCCACCTTTAAAATGAAATTACTGGTACGGTCTATAGTCTCATAGGCTATGGTGTACGGGTCAGATAATTTAAGGTCTAACCGTTCAAAGGAGACGTTGGTTATTTTCATTTAAGTTTGTTCATCAAAAGCGCTACTAAATTATCTGCACCATATTCCAATACATCATAGGCGGGTAATTTGGTCTCCAAAGTTATTGCTTTACAGATATCAAGGATTTCCTCCTTTTCCATACCCTCATGATTTACGGTAATGGCAATCACTTCCTTTCCTGAAATAACCTCAATGGCATTGATCTGTTCTGTCAAGGAATGCATTTTATATCCCGGAAATCCATCATATTCCAAGCGTTTTGGGGCATGCTGTAGAATCACATAATCTGGCCTGCCCGCCGCCAAAATTTCAAATCCGCCGGGATAGGCCGGGTTCATCAAGCTTCCCTGACCTTCAATCACAATTACATCGGGATCTTCATTTTTCCATGCACTTACTACGGCATGTTCTATTTCACCCGAAACAAAATCATTGATACAACTATCCATGACCATGCTATATTTTGCACCTTGCATCCATCCGGTTTGCCCCGTACCGATCATTTCCGCCTTTTTTCCGGCCGTACGAAATGCATGGACCAAAATCCAAGCTGTGGTACGTTTTCCCAATGCGGAATCCGTTCCTAGCACTGCCAATTTTAGACAGTCCACTTTTTCGATATCGCCGGTAAAGAAGTGAAGTTGATCACGGTCCGGTGTTTTTCGGATGTCCCTGATCTTTACATTTTTTTCCTTTGCCAAGGCTACCAATTCGGCATCATTGGTCAAGAAATCATGCAGGCCGCTATCCACGTTCCACCCTTTTTGTAGGGCCGCTTTTATAGTTCCTTTTGCCACGCTGGGCAATCTACCCCCATCAGGGGCGAGGCCAATTACCAAATAACTTGGCAAATTATTACTTGCCTCTAGTTCAGTGACCGCCGTAGCCAAATCCTTGAATACGGGAATCCCGTTTGGTCTGCCATCCAACACTTGGCCGGCATCCTCACCTGCATATTTATCATCGAGTACCCCAACCACTTCATAGCGTTCCGTAAACCGAACCAGGCCATGTGCCGTTTTACCGTTCGGGGTATTAAAAGCACCTTCACAATATACCAACGCCTTACCATCTATAACTTTCTTCATTTCCTTAATTTAATTTTTTGCGGTGAGCACGGCTACAAAACGATCCGGCTCAAAATTCAATTTTTCATCCAATTCCAAAAGACCTATCAAACCAGCAGTAGAAGCAGGAAGAATTCTAAAACCTTCTTTCTTATTCAATAGCGCGGTCATCTCCTTTAATTTTTTATCGCTGATATTAAAGGCTTCCCCTTCAGATTCACGTAAGGCATATAAGGCCTCTTCGCCATCAAAACTATGCCAATTGATCAAGGGTTCATTGTATTTGGTCTCCTTGATAGCTGAAGGATCTAAATCCTTACAATAATCCAAGCCCTGTAGATAAGATTCCACAATAGGATTTTTACGGGATGAGGATGCGGCTATCATTTTCGGAATTCTGGAGGTCTTCCCTCTTTTGTACAAATTTACGAAGCCCCTATAAATACCCGCGAACAGCGTACCATTGGAAACAGGAACCGCACAATATTTTGGTGCATCTCCCAAATCCTCAAATATTTCTTGGGCTATCTGGGCATACGCGGAAATTTGTAATGGGGTATTTGCGCCTCCTGGGTTGGCATCATACCAATTGTTCTCAACTGCCAATTTAGAACTTTCCGTCACCACATCCTCATAACTACCCGGCATTCTAATGATTTCTGCATGTAACGATTCCATTTCCAAAATACGATCCGTGTGATACGATTCCGGAATAAATATCTTACAGGCTATACCTGCCAAATCTGCCGCTAAGGCAATTGCTACACCATAATTACCACAAGTAGCTAAAGAAACCACTTCAAATTCCCTCCGTAGGGCATCATACAATTGGGCAAAGGCAATTCGGTCTTTTTGCGTTCCGGTAGGGTTATCACCTTCATATTTAATATACAATTGCCGCATATCAAATTCACGTTCCAACGTTTTTGCACGGCTCAATCCGGTATCCCCAACTTCCAAACTAATGATATCCTCAAAACACTCCAACCGATCTACTAACGATTTAGAAGCGTCCTTTACCATCGTACTTAGCCTTCTAGCCTCTGCAGACACTTTATTTTCAGCTGTTTTAACGCCGTCCTTAAGATTCATAATTCTTCTTTAGCTCCAATTGTCAATATACAGTTATTAAATTAATTTTCATTTTTTAATCTAGGTCCGTTCTCGCTTAAAAAAAAGGATGCATAGGTACACTTTTATCCTAAAATATTTCAAATTTTAACATTGGTTTTTATTCTGATGTGACCTACATGGCGTTCTTATTGGACTGATCGATAACTTGA
>JBBSKR010000096.1:0-12880 GCA_038256135.1 Flavobacteriales bacterium
ACACTTACATTGTTACCGCCCATACCCCAGCCTAATCCAGGACCCCAGCCGAATCCAGGACCCCAGCCCCATGCACCGCCCCAACCCCAAGCACCACCCCAGCCGAAGTTGTTGTTGTAGACATCTACACGTTCTTGTTCCTTGGTAAAAATACTTACCAATAAATCTGGATTCTCGGATTTTACAAATCCTCTTGAACTCATTTCCGACTCAATGGCCCTTAGAATACGTTTTTTATCAAGGTCTGATATTTGTGCCTTGTCAACACCTGTTTTATAAAAGGCATATGAGGTATACCCATTGAAATCCGCTTTCTGATCATAATCGGAGAGTACTCGTACAGATGAGCAAGAAGAAATGAAGGCTAAAAGTAAAATTGGAAGGGCTAGGAATTTTATTTTTTTCATAACATTTTTTTTAAAAAACTTAATTTTCTGTTTAAATTAATCACAACAATCATGCCGAATCATCTAATTATAGCTACTGCCGGTTGGTTTTTGGATCATAATCAAAAGGGCAATGTCTACAACCACTTTCACAGCAATACCCTCTTTTAAGATGATATTGTTCGGTAAATACCCTAAAACCATTTTCCGACCAATAAAAATCCCCTTCTTCTATCGGTACTATTTTCTTCATCAATGCATTGGTATTTATGGAATAAAGTTAATTCATTCTGTTGATAACCTTGATTCAAGGTAGTTTTAACTAGGTGTTTTATATTGATTTCCTCGGTTTTTAACCTTTTGGCGGTATTGTTGGCAACAATATCAAGTAATTTCCTCATAAAATAATTTTGGCTTTATCTTTGCCTTATCTCAGTCAAAGAGAATTTATGATATTGATTTTCAGACATTTCTTTTATAAAAATTACGTAGGGCTATCCTTATGGCCATTTATTTTCTTGAAGCATGGAACCTTATTGGAAGATGATATTTTGATCAATCATGAAAAAATTCATTTGCGGCAACAACAAGAATTACTGATCCTACCATTTTATATTCTTTACCTAGCAGAATTTATATTTCGCACTATTCGGTATTTGGATTCATATAGAGCATATCAAAATATAAGTTTCGAGCGGGAGGCTTATGCCAGAGAGGATCAATTGGATTATTTGTCCAAAAGAAAATCATTTAGCTTTATTAAATATCTTTGTCGCTAAAATGCGACCTGTTTGCAAAGTAAAAATCAATTCGTACATCTACCCATATTAAGTGAAAAGAATGTAACCCTTGCATTAAAACGGGAGGACTTATTACATCCTTTTATATCCGGCAATAAATACAGAAAGCTTAAATACAATCTGTTGGAAGCACGTATGGAAGGACATACTACCATTCTTACTTTTGGTGGAGCCTACTCAAATCACATAGTGGCAACAGCTTTTGCAGCCGTTGAAAAGGGATTCAAGTCTATTGGGGTGATTCGGGGAGAAGAATTAAAAGATACATGGCATCAGAATCCGACCTTGCAAAGAGCGCATGAGCAAGGGATGGCCTTCAAATTTGTAAATAGGGAGCTATATCGCAGAAAGGACGAAGCCTTATTTTTGTCCAACTTGAGAAAAGAATACGACAATTTTTATTTGGTGCCAGAAGGAGGTACTAACGCCCTTGCTATCAAAGGATGCCAAGAAATCATGACCATTGAGGACGAAGAATTCGATTTTATTTGTACCTGTGTAGGTACGGGTGGTACGGTTTCAGGATTAATCAATTCCTCATTTGGGCATCAAGAAGTTTTGGGGTTTTCTGCCCTAAAAGGTGATTATTTAAAGAATGATATCCTAAAGATGACGGAAAATCAGCGTTGGAAATTGATTACCGATTATCATTTTGGTGGCTACGGTAAGATTACAAGAGAATTGATCGAATTCATAAACTCATTTAAAGAACAGGCCAAAATACCATTGGACCCCATTTATACAGGAAAAATGATGTTTGGGTTGTTGGATATGGTAAAGCGTGATACTTTTGCGAGAGGAACTAAAATATTGGCTATTCATACCGGAGGTTTACAAGGTATCGATGGCATGAATGGTGTACTGAAAAAGAAAAATTTACCTTTGTTGAATATATGAACAAGAAATTTATACTGCTTTTAATAGTTGGGATATGTTTTACATCTTGTAAATCAAAAAAAGCGTACTCGGATCGGTTGCGGACCAAAAACGTTCTAAATGAGCGAAATAAATCAACAACGGATAATTCCGATAAAGTGAAAGACGTCATACTACCAAAAGTACCATCGGAGTTTATCCCTTTTAGAATTGAATCCGTTTCTGAATATATAGAAACCTTTGCCGAGACCGCACAATTAGAGATGATGGGCTATGGTATACCAGCGAGCATCACCTTGGCCCAAGGTATTTTGGAAAGTGGAAACGGCCAAGGCGAACTGGCCATGAAAACGAATAATCATTTTGGAATAAAGTGCCACAAAGGCTGGCAAGGTGATTACGATTTTCATGACGATGACGAAAAGGGAGAATGTTTTAGAAAATACAACCACCCCATGTATTCGTTTAGGGATCACAGTATATTTCTTACAACGCGATCTAGATATTCTTTTTTATTCAATTTAAAACATACCGATTATAAAGGTTGGGCAAAAGGTCTTCGAAAAGCAGGTTACGCCACAGATCCAAAGTATCCACAAAAACTTATTTATTTAATAGAAAGACACGGTCTGGACAAATACGATAAGCAGATTAAAAATGCTGGGTATGGTAACAATGCTGTAGTGGCGACCGAATCTGAAAAAACGCATACGGTGGAAAAAGGGGATACCTTGTATTCATTATCAAGAAAATACTACATGTCCGTTAATGAACTTATGCAATTAAATGGTCTACGAAGTTCCAATTTGTCCGTCGGACAACGAATTAAGGTTAAAATCAGCAATATCAATTAAGAGCAATGATCTATCAAAGAAGTAGCGCCCTGTTTGCAGAGGCAAAGAAATATGTTCCTGGAGGGGTCAATTCCCCGGTTAGGGCTTTTAAAGCGGTCGGTGGAGATCCCATTTTTGTAAAGGAGGCAAAAGGGGCTTATTTATTTGATGAGGACGGCAACAAACTGATTGATTACATTGCCTCATGGGGACCACTTATTTTGGGCCATGCCTATGAGCCTGTAATCAACGCGGTTATTGAAAAGGCAAAAAAGGGAACCTCTTTTGGAATGCCGACTGAAATTGAGACCAAGCTGGCTAAATTGGCGATTTCCATGGTACCGAACATGGATAAAATAAGGTTTGTGAATAGCGGTACGGAAGCTTGCATGAGCGCCGTACGACTTGCCAGGGGGTTTACCGGTAAAGACAAAATCATCAAATTTGCAGGTTGTTACCACGGTCATTCCGATTCGTTTTTGATACAGGCAGGCAGTGGGGCAGTCACTTTTGGTAGCCCCAATAGTCCTGGTGTAACCCAAGGTACGGCAAAGGATACGTTGCTTGCGGACTATAATGACTTGGAAGGAGTTAAAACATTGGTAAAAGCGAATGCTGGCGAAATAGCCGCGATAATCATAGAACCCATCGCCGGTAACATGGGTTGTATTGTTCCGTCGGATGTCTTTATAAAAGGCTTGCGTGAAATATGTACCAAAGAGAATATCCTGTTGATTTTTGATGAGGTCATGACCGGATTTCGCTTGGCTAAAGGGGGAGCTCAAGAAGTATTGGATATAAAAGCAGATATCGTTACCTACGGGAAGGTTATTGGCGGAGGTTTACCGGTCGGTGCCTTTGCCGCCAAAGCTGAGATTATGGATTATTTAGCTCCCGATGGACCAGTGTATCAAGCAGGAACACTAAGCGGGAATCCCTTGGCGATGAGTGCGGGCTTAGCGATGTTGACCGAACTGAACAATAATCCTGAAGTATTTCAAAGTTTGGCCGATAAAACCAAATATTTGCATGAAGGACTTGCTAAAGTTTTAGTAGCTAAAGGGATAGCGCATCAAATCAATCGGTTTGGGAGTATGATTTCGGTACATTTTACGGATGAGCCCGTAGTTGATTTCACCTCTTCTGCCAAGGCCAACAACGAAACATTCAAAGCATATTTTCATGGTATGCTTAAAAAAGGAATTTACCTACCCCCCAGTGCCTTTGAAAGTTACTTCTTGAACGATGCCTTGAGTTATACCGATTTAGATGAAACAATCAACGCACTAAAACAAATAGACCTTTAAGACTTTAGTTTATACGATTTATAAATCCACCATCCAGCGGCAATCAATAAAACTTGAATAGCAATACGGATCATGGCAGCTGTTTTTGAACCAATAGCGGGAACTTCTTTTGTCAGATCCCAGATGTGAAGTGGAAGGAATGCTATCATCAACAAAAAGAACCCCAGACCGCCCCATTTTCGGTATTTCGGTATCAAAAGCGCGATTCCGATGGCAGCTTCGGCAATCGCCGATAAAATATTGGCAAGTGTTTCCGGAAAAAATTCCGGTATAAAGGCGCTATAGGTTTCTGGAGCGTATATATGATTAAAGGCACCGAAAAGCATGAAAATAGAAAGTAGGAAAATAATAATGGTTTGAAATATTTTCATTTTGCAATAGTGATTTTAGTGTCTTTGAGATTATATGACCGATTTTACTGATACATGTTAAACTTCAATATACGTAATGCATTTTAATTGTCCTTTTCCAAATTAATTGCGTTCACATTTTTTTGTCAATCAAGTGAATAAAACTTAGGATTATCGGGGGTTGAATTTTAAAGATAAATCTGTCAATTTATTAACTATAATAGTGGGTTCAATATCCCATGGGTCAAAAATAGCTTCTTCTTTACGTTGTAACCATGCAGCTTGCATGCCATAGGATATTGCCCCTATGACATCAAAGGGATTGCTCGATATTAACCAGGATGCTGATTTTTTAGAATTAGTTTGCTGATTGAAATATTCGTAAACTAACGGACTCGGTTTAAAAGTCCTGATTCCGTCAACACTAATTATTCCATCGAATGTTTCCTTAATTTTAGCATTCCATAAAAGTTTATTCAGTGCCTCGCTACTGCCATTTGAGAAAGCATATATTTTATGCCCATCAATTTTTAAATTGTCTAATCCGTCCTTAACATCATCAAAAAGAGGCAAAAAGGAATATTCATCCAAAAGTGCTTCCTTTTGGTTCTTATTAAGATTTACCTTTACTAATTTACAGGTAAAGTCCAGTGCATCCCTGGTGCAAACTGAAAAATCTGTGTACGCATTCATCAATCCACGTCTAAAGGAATATTCCAATTGCTTGTTTCTCCATGTATCCATAAAGATATTGGCTTTAAGTCCTACCATTTTCTCCAAAGAATTCAAAATTCCCGATGTATTTATTAATGTGCCATATACATCGAATGCTAAGGTATAATTCATGTTTTTAATATACTGGATATTGGGTTAACGGACAGGGAATTTTTAATAAAATACACTCTTAATTATTATATTTCTAAATCCGGTGTACAAGAATACAGGATAAAGTAATTTTTTCTGCCTTAGGACTTTCAAGCGATTTAATAGGAGTAAAAAGTTCTTTTCGGTTGAAAATTCAATCCTATCGTATTTGTTCATTTATCTAGAAAACGAAAAAGTCCTACTTAGAGCAGGCCTTTTTTTAAGAAAACTAAACAAACTAATTTCTTTTAGGCTGCATCCCCCTGCTATGGCCTTCCCTTTTTCCTTTTGAATGTATTCTCCTTCTATGATTCATTTTCTCCCATTTGGCATACTGATCTTCCGTAAGTATGGTTTTCTTTTCATTTTTACGAGCGATTTTATGGTCCAACCGTTCATGCTGAATGGTAAATTTTTCATCAGAGGACATTGTCACTCCCTCTTCCTTACGTTTTTTAAAAGCTTGTTTTTTAACTTTACGAGATTTAGCATCCTCGGTAAACATTGATATCATTTTCGTTCGCTGCGATTCATTTAAATCGAGCGCAAGTGTCATTTTTTTTGTTTGCAATGTTGCCAACTGTTCAGGAGTTAAATCTTTCATTGCCTCCCTTTTAACCTTTACGTCCTGTTCTTGTGCAACTACCGCTATTTCAGCCATCATAAGAATGATTACCATTAATTTTTTCATAGCATTGATTTTTATGAATTCATTCTTTGGACAGTATTTTTCGAAAAGGTTTAAAAACGGGTTATAGTTTGGCTAATATTTAACTGGAGCAAGCTGAATTTTGAGAATAAAAAGAGCGGCCAATAGCCGCTCTTTTAAGTTGGTTAGTTACTATTTGTATTTTAATTTGTTTCTATTCTGTCTTCGTTATCCGAATAAGGATTGATTACAATATCTGCCTCTTGCTCTAGCGTATTTGACACTATTTCCTCTTTTGGATCCGTATTCATTGTCTGGTTGTATAGGACCGAAGCAAAAATGAAACAGCTTAGGTAAATGAGGCTTTTAAGTTTATTAGTCATGATTGGGGGTTTTTAAATTCTTGTCTAAACTAACTAAGAAAAGGACATGAAAAAGCCCATTGTTGTGTAATGGGCTTTTTATGATGTCAAAAGAACAGTTACTGTGGTTACATGCTTTCAGTCATCGGATTTATTGACCTTTCATCGATGTGGACCATATTTTAAAGTATTTGGATGTCACTATGATGGGTCCAAGATGAGGTCTATTCGTTCCGAAATATCGTCCAAATGATACTTGGTCATCGTATCCGTAGTTCTATTCTTGGCATTTGTGATATCGCGTTTGAGCATATTCAACTCCGCCCGGGCCAAGGTCCTAATATCCGATTGACTGGTATTGACAGCGGTCGATTTTCTATAACCTCCAAAATCGGAAGCCTTCGACTGATTTTCGGCAGTCATTAAATATTCCAAACGATCAAGATGCGCTTTTTGCAGGTTTCTTCTATAGGTGTCAATAGCGGCACCGTTATTTATTTCAGACCAAATACCCTTCCGTAATTCCGCCAACATTTGTAGTAATGAATAGGCATCCTGTCCATTTGCCGTTTCATTTTCAATAAGCCTAGCCATTTTGCCCAAGCTTAACAAGTTATTTAAAGTGCGAACTTGCATAGATCGCATTTGCTCCAAAAATCCGGAATATTCGATTCGGTCAAGTATGCTCTGGTCTAACATCCAATGTGGAGTTTGGAACAATTGCTCATTAAGAAAGGCCATTGCCTTCATTTGATGTGCTTTTGGTACGGCGGTGTACACTACACCTTCTTGGTCATAGGTCTTATGGTTTTCATACACCCCACCTACATTATTGGAAACATGTCCCATGTACCTATTGAATTGGGCAAATACCTGTCCGTATAATTTATCCAGATCTTCATAATTTTTTCCATCTTCCGCCGTCCATTCGATTAGTTTGGGAACTATTCGTTTTAAATTGGCAATGCCATACGCACTGGCCTTTACCGCATCGTCACCTAAATCTTCGGTCTGTGAGCTCGGGTCAACGATATCACCCACCTGTTGACTGCCAAAACGATATAAAGGGTCTCCAGAATGGGCCATAATCCACTCGTCTAAAATAGATTTTTCTTCTTCCGAAGAGGTATCCAAAATAGGCTTATAGCCCCATTGAATAGCATATTTGTCATAGATACCAATATCTGGCATGAGTGCGACCCCTTCGTCACCAGGTTGTGCCACATAATTGAATCGGGCATAATCCATAATGGATGGAGCGGTACCATATTTTTGGGTAAAGGATTTAGAGCGAAGCGAATCTACCGGATAGGCAACGCTACTGCCCATGTTATGTGGTAGTCCCAGGGTATGTCCCACTTCGTGTGAGGACACAAAACGAATCAGCCTGCCCATGATATCATCATCAAAAGAAACTCCCCTAGCAGACGGATTGATAGCAGCGGTTTGAACAAAATACCAATTCCTCAATAGGGACATAACATTGTGGTACCAGTTGATATCCGATTCCAATATTTCACCACTGCGTGGATCGCTCACATGAGGTCCATTCGCATTGGGTATAGGAGAGGCTAGGTAACGTACTACCGAATAGCGAACATCTTCTGGCGACCATTCTGGGTCTTCCTCATCTGAAGGGGGTTCCTTGGCTATTATAGCATTTTTGAAGCCAGCTGCTTCAAAGGCAACTTGCCAATCCTCTATACCTTGTTTAATGAAAGGCACCCATTTTTTAGGGGTAGCCCTATCCACATAATAAACTATCTGTTTTTTGGGCTCGACCAATTCGCCGCTCTTGAATTTCTCCAAATCTTCATCCTTGATTTCTAGACGCCACCGATCCAAAAATTTAATGGTTTTACTTTCTTGGGCTTCTAATCCGTAATCTACCTGACCTCGAGCGAACCAACCCACACGTTGATCAAAATAGCGACGTTTCATGGGTTCTCTCGGTAACAAAACCATAGAGTTATTGATCTCTACAGAGATGGACCCTAAACTTTCATTGCTAGGTGCTTCCCCCGCCAGATATGTTTTTACGTGACGTACCTCTACATTTAGCGGATAACTTTTTATGGATTCTATATAGCCCCTGTCGTCATCTAAACGCGATACTTTATAGCGCTTGCGATACCGTTCAGGCATTCCAAAGGCTTTGGTATCTTTAGTGAAAATATCGTTTACCTCAATGACCGTTGCAGGATTTACGGAGTCTTTTTTAAAGGCCTTGATTGCAAAGGCATACAGTACCGGCTCGAAATTTGAATTGACTACCGCTTCATGCACTGGTAAGGAGTCAGCTGCAACCACATCATGTGAGACAACACGAAGTAGTACCTGTTTATCTTTTTTCTCCCATCGTAGCACTTGGGTATTTATTTTTCCACCGCCAAAACCTATGCCCGAAGCAGTTTTTGAAATTCGGCTTACCATTAACATTTCCTTATTGAAAAGCGTATCGGGAATTTCGTAATAGAATTTTTCATCAACTTCATGTACTGTAAACAGGCCTTCATCTGTTATTGCTTCTTTAGTTATCACCTTATCAAAAGGTAATATCTTATCCTTATTTTGTTTGTTCGCTTCTTTTTCTGTTTCCTTTTTTTCCTTTTTAAAAATTTGTGCCTCGGTATTTTTAAAACCCAAAAGGCAAGCTATTAGAAGTAGCTTTAGTAGTAATTTTCTTTTCATTTCAATTTTTGATTTAGCTATTTTCCAAAGATTGAAAAAATATATGAATCGATCAGTTAATAATTTCTTAAGCCTATTTTGTAACAAACACGTAAACAGAGCGTCTATTAGGTAGAAATATCATTTTTATTACTTTCTGAATTAGTCTATTACAAAGCCTTTGTACTCGCAAGGGCTTTGTTTTTAAAACTATTTAGAAGAGGAGTGGAAGTATGAATTGAAACATCCCAATTAATAATAACACCGAAATAAGGTTTAAGATTAAGCCTGCTCGAGCCATTTCATGAACTTTTATATAACCACTGGCGAAAACAATGGCGTTGGGAGGGGTGGCCATGGGCAGCATAAAAGCGCAACTGCTTGCAATGGTAACAGGAATGAGCAAGTAAATTATGGGAACCCCCAGTCCTATGGCAATACCGGCCACTACGGGTGCAAGTACGGCCACCAAGGCCACGTTGCTCATTAATTCTGTCATAAACAACATCAAAATGATCAACAGGGAAGCGGTAAAAAGAATACTTAGATTACTTTGGGCAATTGAACCTGCCACTAAATCTACAATCCCCGAAACGGACATGCCATTGGCCAATGACAAGCCACCTCCAAATAGAATCAAAATTCCCCACGCCAATTTTTGGGTATCCTGCCATTGCAATATGAAATCTCCCTTTTTTAGATTGTACGGTAGGGTGAAAAGTGCAATGGCGGCAAAGATACTAATTAGGGTATCCGATAATTCTAGGTCGGGAAAAATAGAATTAATGAGGGTTCTAAAAACCCATAGAAATACCGTAACGCCGAAAATAACAAGTACCATTTTTTCTTTACCGGATGTAGGCCCCAATTTATCCAGTTCCTTATGAATGATTGTTTTCGATGCCTTAAACTTCAAATTTTGGGTTGGAAAGAAAAGTTAAACAAATACGAAATAACAGATGGCGAGCATAATTACCGAAAACGGTACTCCAAAGACCATCCATTTTAAAAATGAAATTTCAATTTGATATTCATTCTCCAATAAGCCGATCAACACTGAATTTGGAGGTGTTCCTATAACGGTAGCTATACCCCCGGCATTCGCGGCGAATGCTATGCCCAGCATTACGCTTAGCGCAAAATTACGGTCGCGCTTGGTAAAGCCATCGGCGTCTTCAATCAATAAATTAATAACGGACATGGCAATGGGCAGCATTACAACTGTGCTTGCCGTATTGCTGATCCACATACTCAAAACGGCAGTTGCGATCATAAAACCGAGAACTACCCTGTCGGCGGTTGTACCTGTAAGTCGTATAATGTTCAGGGCAATGCGCTTATGGAGATTTACTTTTTCAAGTGCCAATGCCATTACAAATCCTCCAAAGAAAAGGAATACAATCGGACTGCCATAATTGGCGCCTACATCGCCAATGGGCATTATTTTTAACATTGGAAATAAAAGTAAGGGTAAAAGTGCAGTTACGGAAATGGAAACGGCCTCGGTCACCCACCAAATAATCATCCAAAGGGCGACGGCAATAACCGCATCCGCATTCTCTGTAATGAGCACCTCAGGTAGGTTGATTAGAATAAAAAATAGGATGGGGCCTACAAATAACCCTACTTTACTGCTTAGATTCATACTGGTTGGTTTTGCCAGCTTCTAAACTACTACTAATTATCAATTTGTTGGAAAACTAACTAGAAATTTCAACAAAAAGGACGTCACCTTCCTTATAGACTTTTGCCAATTGTTGCTTTGTGATTCCTTTAATACCTTTATCCCAAGCTTTGTTGCTTAAATCAGCTTTATTTTTCAAATCCGCCAATTCCAGCTTCTTATCCTTCTTCAAGATTTCAAAAATAGATTTTTCGCTATCCGATAATTGCAAAGGCTTTTTTTCGGGTCTCATTTGGGGGAAGAACAAAACTTCTTGAATCGATGCATTGTTCGTCATCAACATGACCAAACGATCGATACCAATACCAATACCAGAAGTTGGAGGCATACCGTATTCCAAGGCGCGTAAAAAATCCTGGTCAATAAACATGGCCTCATCATCCCCTTTTTCCGAAAGTTTTAATTGCTCCTCAAAACGTTCTCGCTGATCTATGGGGTCGTTCAATTCAGAATAGGCATTGGCCAATTCCTTCCCGTTGACCATCAACTCGAAACGTTCCGTTAAGGCAGGATTACTTCTGTGTTCTTTGGTCAGCGGACTCATTTCCTTTGGATAATCCGTTATAAACGTAGGCTGTACATAATGACGCTCACATTTTTCACCAAATATTTCATCGATAAGTTTCCCTACTCCCATGGTTTCATCTATCTCCAAGCCTAATTTTTTAGCCGTCTCACGTAATTCGTCTTCTGGCATTCCGGCCACATCATAACCCGTATGAATTTTTATGGCTTCTAAAATTGGAATACGGGCGTACGGGGCCTTGAATTCGATTTCATGTTTACCAACCGTTAGTTTTGTAGAACCATTGACATCCAAAGCAATTTTTTCCAATAGTTGTTCCGTGGTGTCCATCATCCAATTATAATCCTTGTAGGCCACATAAAGTTCCATGACCGTAAACTCAGGATTGTGGGTGCGATCCATTCCTTCGTTACGGAAATCCTTGGAGAATTCATACACCCCATCAAAACCACCTACAATCAATCTTTTCAAATACAGTTCGTTGGCAATTCGTAAATACAAAGGGATGTTAAGGGCGTTGTGATGTGTCAAAAATGGCCGGGCCGTAGCCCCTCCGGGAATAGGTTGTAAAATGGGTGTTTCGACTTCCAGATAGCCTTTTTCATTATAAAACTCACGGATGCTATTGGTGATTTTGGTCCTTTTTATAAAGGTCTCCTTCACTTTAGGATTGACCACCAGATCGACATAACGTTGTCGGTATCGTAATTCTGGGTCATTGAATTCATCGTAAACCTTGCCTTCGGCATCCTTTTTTGGCAACGGTAAAGGCCGTAACGATTTACTCAGCATGGTGAACTTTTTAACCATGATGGTTTTTTCACCTACTTGCGTGGTGAAAAGTTCACCCTCTATGCCGATAATATCCCCAATGTCCAATAATTTTTTATAGACGTTATTATAAAGTGTTTTGTCTTCCCCGGTACAAATTTCATCCCTGTTAAAATAAACTTGTATTCGACCTGCACTATCCTGAAGTTCTGCAAACGATGCTTTTCCTTGAATACGACGTGACATGAGACGGCCGGCAACCACTACTTTTTTTCCGTCTTCATAATTTAACTTAATACTTTTTGATGAAGCATCAACGGGATAAAGGGCGGCAGGATAAGGATTGATTCCTAGCGCTCTTAATTTTTCCAATTTTTCCCTTCTGATAAGCTCTTGCTCCGATAATTGCATGCCGTCGTTATTTTAGCTGGCAAATATAATCGATATGTGCTAATCTTTCAATCTCGAACGCACTAAAGGATACAGTCGTTCCACAAATTGTTCGTAGGCGATTCCCGAGGGGTGCAATCCGTCCCCGGCAACAAGTTCTGGCTGTTCCAGTCCCTTTCTGGTGATATCCGTTATATTGAGAAAAGTAACCCCTTTGGATTTCGCCACAGTTTTGGCATAATCATTATATTGATCAATTTCGCTTGAAATTTCAGTATCACCGTTAGTTTCGCCATAGGGTGTGAAGTAATAATCTGGAATCGAAAGTACTATCACGTTATTAAAATCACCTCCTGCAAAGCCGATTGCCTTTTCCAACAGTTCGGAAAATTCGGATTCATACTGCGAAAAG
>JBBSKR010000097.1:0-12833 GCA_038256135.1 Flavobacteriales bacterium
AATACGCTTATATTTACCACAAGCACATTCATAATCCTTCACAGGTCCGAAGATACGCTCACAAAAAAGTCCGTCACGTTCTGGTTTGTGCGTTCTATAATTAATTGTTTCAGGCTTCAAAACCTCACCTCTGGATTCCGCCAAAATTGCTTCTGGAGACGCTAATCCTATTGAAATTTTATCAAACCTTTTTACTGGGTTATTATCTTTTATTCTTGCCATAATAGCGTGCTGATAATGATTTAATTTATTTTACTTAATAGCTTTCAATACTAGGTATTGAACTATTCCTCAAGTCTAATATCCAAACCTAATCCCTTAAGTTCGTGCATTAAAACATTGAAAGATTCTGGTAAACCAGGTTCAGGCATTGTCTCCCCTTTTACGATGGATTCATACGTCTTGGCCCTTCCGATTACATCATCGGACTTGACCGTTAGAATTTCACGTAGGGTTGCCGATGCACCGTAGGCTTCAAGCGCCCAAACTTCCATTTCCCCAAATCGCTGACCACCAAACTGGGCTTTACCACCCAATGGTTGTTGTGTAATCAATGAGTATGGCCCTATAGATCTTGCGTGCATCTTATCATCTACCATATGGCCCAATTTCAACATGTAAATCACACCAACGGTTGCCGGTTGATCGAAACGTTGTCCTGTTCCTCCATCATATAAATACGTATGACCGAATCTTGGAATACCCGCTTCATCGGTATAGGCATTAATCTGATCTAGGGTTGCACCATCAAAAATCGGTGTTGCATACTTTTTACCAAGTTTGAGACCTGCCCAACCCAATACGGTTTCATAAATCTGACCAATGTTCATACGTGATGGCACCCCTAACGGATTCAATACGATATCAACAGGAGTTCCATCTTCCAAGAACGGCATATCCTCATGACGTACAATTCTTGAAACAATACCTTTGTTACCGTGTCTACCCGCCATTTTGTCCCCTACTTTAAGCTTTCGCTTTTTGGCGACATACACTTTGGCAAGTTTCATAATACCCGCTGGTAATTCGTCACCTACAGAAATTGTAAACTTATCTCTTCTCAAGTTTCCTTGAAGATCGTTAAGTTTAATCTTGTAGTTGTGAAGTAAGTCGGCCACTAAGGTGTTTGTATCATTATCCGTTGTCCAACTTCCGCCCACCAAGTGTGCGAAATCATCTACGGAATTCAACATCTTCATGGTGTATTTTTTACCTTTTGGTAAAACTTCTTCTCCAAGATCGTTAAGCACACCTTGAGAGGTCTTACCATTGACTATGGTGAACAACTTTTCAACAAGGACGTCTTTCAATTCTTGGAACTTCACTTCATATTCCAATTCCAATTTAGAAAGCTCCTCTTTATCTTCAGAACGTTTTCTTTTATCCTTAACCGATCTAGAGAATAATTTCTTATCGATAACGACCCCTCTTAAAGAAGGTGAGGCTTTCAAGGAAGCATCCTTTACATCACCAGCTTTGTCACCAAAAATGGCGCGCAAAAGTTTTTCTTCTGGAGTTGGATCAGATTCCCCTTTTGGAGTAATCTTACCTATAAGAATGTCACCAGGTTTAACTTCGGCCCCAATACGTATCATACCGTTTTCATCCAAGTCTTTGGTAGCCTCTTCAGAAACGTTTGGTATATCATGGGTAAGTTCCTCGGCACCCAATTTGGTATCTCGTACTTCCAAGGAATATTCATCTACGTGGATAGAGGTAAAAATATCTTCACGCACCACTTTTTCAGATATTACAATCGCATCCTCAAAGTTGTACCCTTTCCAAGGCATAAATGCCACGGTTAAGTTTCTACCTAAAGCCAATTCACCTTTTTCAGTGGCATAACCTTCACAAAGTACCTGTCCTTTTTTAACCTTATCCCCTTTTTTAACAATTGGTTTTAAGTTGATATTGGTACCTTGGTTTGTTTTTCTGAACTTAACCAAGAAATAGGTTTTCTCATCTTCATCAAAACTGATCAATTTTTCATCATCAGTCCGATCATATTTGATGGTAATCTTTTCAGCATCAACATACTCTATAACGCCATCACCTTCAGCATTGATCAATACCCTAGAATCTGAAGCTACTTGGCGCTCCAACCCAGTACCTACAATTGGGGATTGTGGTTTCAACAATGGTACAGCTTGACGCATCATGTTAGACCCCATCAATGCCCTGTTCGCATCATCATGTTCCAAAAACGGAATCAAGGAAGCTGAAATAGAAGCAATCTGATTAGGAGCAACATCTGTATAATTGATATCTGCTGGATCAACTACTGGGAAATCACCTTCTTCCCTTGCAATTACCTTATCGGTATCAATAGTACCATCTTCCTTCATAGGAATGTTTGCTTGCGCAATTTTCATTCCTTCCTCCTCTTCGGCACTTAGATATGTAAAATTGTTGATATCAACAACAGAGTTTGTAACCTTTCTATAAGGTGTTTCCAAAAAGCCCATTGGGTTCACCTTCGCGAAAACAGATAGTGAAGAAATCAATCCAATATTCGGACCTTCCGGAGTTTCTATTGGACACAAGCGACCGTAATGGGTATAGTGCACATCGCGCACCTCAAAACCAGCCCGCTCTCTTGATAGACCACCTGGCCCTAGCGCCGATAATCTACGTTTGTGCGTAATTTCTGCCAATGGATTCGTTTGATCCATGAACTGAGATAACTGGTTGGTACCAAAGAAAGAATTAATTACAGAAGACAAGGTCTTCGCATTTATCAAATCTATCGGAGTAAACACCTCATTATCACGTACGTTCATACGCTCACGAATGGTTCTTGCCATACGTGCCAAACCTACACCGAACTGAGAGGACAATTGCTCACCTACGGTTCGAACACGACGGTTAGAAAGGTGGTCAATATCATCGATCTCAGCCTTTGAGTTAATCAACTCAATTAAATATTTTATAATCGTTATGATATCTTCCTTGGTCAAAACTTGCTTGTCCATTCCAATATCCAACTGTAATTTCTTGTTCATTCTATAACGACCAACTTCACCTAAGTTGTAACGTTGATCAGAAAAGAACAATTTGTCTATAATACCACGTGCCGTTTCCTCATCGGGCGGCTCGGCATTTCTCAATTGACGATAGATGTGTTCAACAGCTTCTTTTTCAGAGTTTGTTGGATCCTTTTGCAAGGTATTATGAATAATGGCATAATCCGATTGTGCATTATTCTCTTTATGCAAAAGAATGGTTTTTACGTCTGCATCGATGATTTCCTGGATATGTTCTTTTTCAAGAATGGTATCACGATCAAGAACGATTTCATTTCTTTCAATCGATACTACCTCACCTGTATCCTCGTCCACAAAATCCTCATGCCAAGTATTCAATACCCTTGCTGCCAATTTGCGCCCTAATACTTTTTTAAGACCAGCATTAGAAACCTTAACCTCTTCAGACAGGTCAAATATTTCTAAAATATCCTTATCGCGTTCAAAACCAATGGCCCTGAACAAAGTAGTAACCGGTAATTTTTTCTTTCTATCGATATAGGCGTACATAACACCATTAATATCGGTAGCAAATTCTATCCAAGATCCTTTGAAAGGAATCACCCTGGCAGAATATAATTTCGTGCCGTTTGCGTGGAAAGACTGACCAAAGAAAACCCCTGGAGATCTATGTAATTGAGAAACCACAACCCTTTCCGCACCGTTGATAACAAAAGTACCACTTGGCGTCATATAAGGAATCGTACCCAAATATACATCTTGTACTATAGTCTCAAAATCCTCATGTTCGGGATCGGTACAGTATAGTTTCAATCTTGCTTTTAACGGAACGCTATAGGTTAGACCCCGCTCAATACATTCTTGAATTGAATATCTTGGTGGATCTATGAAATAATCTAAAAATTCCAATACGAACTGATTTCTAGTATCAGTTATTGGGAAATTTTCCATGAAGGTATTGTATAAACCTTCATTGCCTCTTTCATCTGATTTCGTCTCAAGTTGAAAAAAGTCTTGAAAAGATTTAATCTGAATATCCAAGAAATCCGGATAATCCGGTGTGTTTCTTGCGGAAGCAAAACTTATTCTTTCAGTCTGATTTGTGAACATCTACGGACAGTGTTTTGATCGTGAGTACTTATTGGGTAGTATACCTCTTCATATACTTAATTCTATAAAAGGGCTTAGGTCTAACCGCAAAAAGCGAAAAGACCTAAACCAAAAATACTATGGTTATTGATATTATTTAAGCTCAACTTCTGCTCCAGCTTCTTCCAATGATTTTTTAATTCCTTCTGCTTCATCTTTAGAAACACCTTCTTTAACAGCTTTTGGTGCGCTATCAACAATATCCTTTGCATCTTTCAAACCTAAACCGGTCAATTCCTTAACCAATTTAACTACTGCCAATTTAGAAGCACCAGCTGCTTTCAAAATTACATCGAATTCCGATTTTTCTTCAGCGGGTTCACCACCTTCAGCGGCTCCTCCACCCGCGGCTACTGCTACAGCTGCAGCTGCAGGCTCAATGCCGTATTCATCCTTTAAAATATCAGCTAACTCGTTTACTTCTTTTACCGTAAGGTTAACCAATTGTTCTGCGAAATCTTTTAAATCTGCCATTTTCTATCGTTTAATAAAATTTTAAATATACTTAGTTTTTAGTGCGTACTTATCTTTCAGATAATGTCTTAAGGATACCGGCTAGCTTACCGCCACCAGATTTAAGTCCGGAAATAACATTCTTGGCCGGGGATTGTAACAATCCGATAACTTCACCAATCATTTCTTCTTTGGACTTAATGCTAACCAAAGCATCCAAGTTTTCATCACCTATGTAAATTGACTCCTGTACAAAAGCTCCTTTCAATAAAGGTTTATTAGATTTCTTTCTAAAATTCTTTATCAATTTTGCAGGAGCATTGGCGACCTCTGAAAACATTAAGGAGGTATTCCCCTTTAATACTTCCGGTAGTTCACCGAATTCTTTGTCAGAAGCCTCCATCGCCTTTGCAAGCAATGTGTTTTTAACTACTGCCAATCTGATATCCGCCTTAAAAGCGGCTCTTCTTAAATCTGAAGTAGCACCGGCATTCAAACCGGAGATATCTGCCAAATAGATTGTGGAACTATTTGCCAACTGCGTAGTCAAATCTTCTATAACCGTTGCTTTTTCTTCTCTTGTCATACTTATAATTTTAAACTACCAGTTTTCTGAACCGACTTTGGATCTAACTGTAAACTAGGACTCATGGTGCTGGACATGAAAATACTTCTCATGTAAATACCTTTCGATGCCGTAGGTTTCATTTTAATCAAAGTATCCAACAACTCCATAGCGTTATCCGCTATTTTTTCCGAAGAAAAAGAAGCCTTACCGATCGCAGCATGTACGATTCCCGTTTTGTCTACTTTAAAATCTATTTTACCCGCCTTGACTTCAGACACGGCTTTAGCCACATCCATAGTTACGGTTCCTGTTTTTGGATTGGGCATTAATCCCCTTGGACCTAAGACCCGTCCTAAAGGGCCTAATTTACCCATAACACTTGGCATGGTGATGATAACATCAACATCTGTCCAACCGTTTTTTATTTTTTCCAAATACTCGTCCAATCCTACATAATCAGCACCAGCTTCTAGAGCTTCTGCTTCCTTATCAGGGGTTACCAACGCCAAAACCTTAACGTCCTTACCTGTTCCGTGAGGTAGTGTAACTACACCACGTACCATTTGATTTGCTTTTCTTGGGTCAACACCCAAACGAATAGCTAAATCTACAGACGCATCAAATTTTGTATTGGTTATCTCTTTTATTAAAGCTGAAGCCTCCCCTACAGAATATAATTTATCCTTGTCTATTTTGGAATGCGCTTCCTTTTGCTTTTTAGTTAACTTTGCCATTTAATTGCTTTTAAGATTTTAAAAAGGTTTCTTGCCTGCTACCTTCATACCCATAGAACGGGCTGTACCCGCTATCATACTCATAGCTGATTCTACAGTAAATGCATTAAGGTCGACCATTTTATCTTCGGCTATCGCCTTGATTTGGTCCCAGGTAACACTACCTAATTTTACTCTGTTAGGTTCGCCAGATCCTTTTTTAATCTTAGCCGCTTCCAATAGCTGAACTGCCGCTGGTGGTGTTTTTACAACAAAGTCAAAAGACTTATCCTTGTAAACGGTGATAACAACTGGTAAAACTTTACCTGGTTTATCCTGAGTACGAGCATTGAACTGCTTACAGAATTCCATAATGTTAACACCGGCAGCACCTAAGGCGGGTCCAACCGGTGGCGATGGATTCGCTGCACCTCCCCTAACTTGTAGTTTAACTACTTTACCTATTTCTTTTGCCATTGTTTAAAATTAAATTGAAAGTGTGTTCTTGGAAGCAACATCACTTTAAAATATATGTAACACTTGTTTTTATACTTTTTCTACTTGCATATAGCTAAGTTCCAATGGCGTCTTTCTACCAAAAATCTTAACCATAACCTCTAACTTTCGCTTTTCCTCGTTTATCTTCTCTACCGTTCCATTAAATCCGTTGAACGGTCCATCAATAACCTTAACGGTTTCTCCATATACAAAAGGAATAGCAACACTATCGGTGTTTATGGCAAGCTCATCGACCTTACCAAGCATTCTGTTCACTTCATTTCTTCTTAAGGGAACAGGGTCTCCCCCTTTTGTTTCCCCTAAAAATCCGATAACATTGGTAATTGATCGAATAATATGAACCATTTCTCCTCCTAAATTGGCCTTAATCATTATATAGCCAGGAAAATAAACACGCTCTTTATTGATTTTCTTACCATTCCTAATTTGAACTACCTTCTCTGTCGGAACAAGTACATCTTCTAAATAATCTGAAAATCCATGACGCTCCACTTCGCTCTCAATGTATCCTTTAATTTTATTCTCTTGACCACTGACCGCCCTTACAACGTACCATTTCTTTTCTAATACTTCTGACATAAAGCTCCTGTTAGTTTAAAACGGTATTGAAATATAATTTAATCACTTTACTGAATACCGTGTCAACACCCCAAGTTGCAAGGGCGAAAATGATGGAAAATACTGCAACAATCACCATTAAATTAGATGATTCTGCACGCGAAGGTAGCGTAACATTATTCCTTAATTCCTCGACGGATTCTTTTATATATGTGAACATTTCAATTCTATTTTACAATTTCAACAAAGGGGATTATCCATCCCAATTTAATTGTGGCACGGGAGGAGAGACTCGAACTCCCGACACCTGGTTTTGGAGACCAGTGCTCTACCAACTGAGCTACACCCGTAGAAATAGTGATTCAAAAACCACCTATTCTATAATTTGCATATAAAGGTGTCCTGCTGGAGCAGGACACCCTTTTTATACAATACTCTTTAGATTAAATTAATCTATAATCTTAGTTACTTGACCAGCACCTACTGTTCTACCACCTTCACGGATAGCGAAACGTAGACCAATGCTCAATGCGATTGGCTGAATCAACTCTACAGTTATAGTTAAGTTATCTCCAGGCATTACCATTTCAACTCCACTAGGAAGTGCAATGTTTCCTGTTACATCCGTTGTTCTTACATAAAACTGTGGACGGTAGTTGTTATGAAATGGCGTGTGACGACCACCTTCTTCTTTTTTCAATACATAGACCTCAGCTTCAAATTTAGCGTGTGGCTTAACAGAACCTGGCTTACAGATTACCATTCCACGGCTAATTTGGGATTTTTCAATACCTCTTAGCAAGATACCAACGTTATCACCAGCTTCACCTCTATTCAATATCTTACGGAACATCTCAACACCGGTAACGGTCGAATTCAATTTTTCAGCACCCATACCGATAATCTCAACGGAATCACCAGTATTAGCGATACCTGTTTCAATTCTACCAGTTGCAACAGTACCACGGCCAGTAATAGTGAAAACATCCTCCACAGGCATCAAGAAAGGCTTCTCAACATCCCTTGTAGGAAGTTCAATCCAGGTATCCACAGCTTCCATCAACTCCATTACCGTATCAACCCATTTTTGCTCACCGTTCAATGCACCTAATGCAGAACCAGCGATTACAGGACCGTTATCCCCATCATATTCGTAAAAAGAAAGCAATTCCCTTACTTCCATTTCAACTAGTTCTATCAATTCCTCGTCATCAACCATATCCACTTTATTCATGAATACAACCATTCTTGGAATACCAACCTGGCGACCTAAAAGGATATGCTCACGTGTTTGCGGCATAGGACCATCCGTAGCGGCAACAACTAAAATAGCACCATCCATCTGGGCGGCACCCGTAACCATGTTCTTTACATAATCCGCGTGACCAGGACAGTCTACGTGAGCGTAATGACGGTTAGCTGTAGAATACTCTACGTGCGAAGTGTTAATCGTAATACCTCGTTCTTTTTCTTCTGGAGCGTTGTCGATAGAATCGAAACTTCTCTTTTCAGAAAGACCTGCATTTGCCAAAACAGTCGTAATAGCAGCAGTTAATGTAGTTTTACCGTGATCCACGTGTCCAATAGTACCTATATTTAAGTGCGGTTTGGAACGATCGAAAGTTTCCTTTGCCATGTTTAATGAATTTTAATCTTAGTTTATATTAGTGTACAAATTTATACCTTAATTGAGCCAATGACGAGAATTGAACTCGTGACCTCTTCCTTACCAAGGAAACGCTCTACCCCTGAGCTACACCGGCGTAAAGTGTCGAATCTATCCTTTTTCGACAGATTCCTGCCTTCGCAGGAATGACATTTCTGTCATAATTATAGAGCGGGAGACCGGGTTCGAACCGGCGACATTCAGCTTGGAAGGCTGACGCTCTACCAACTGAGCTACTCCCGCTTATAAATATTACAATATTTCAATTCAAAGTTCCCATCAAAATAATTTAGTGGGGAGAGCAGGATTCGAACCTGCGAAGACGTAGTCAGCAGATTTACAGTCTGCCCTCGTTGGCCGCTTGAGTATCTCCCCTCTAACCATTATTTTAAGAACTTTTGAGCCGATAGAGGGACTCGAACCCACGACCTGCTGATTACAAATCAGCTGCTCTAGCCAGCTGAGCTACATCGGCCTATTTTACAACTTTTGAGCCATAAAAAAGCCCGCTATTTCTAACGGACTGCAAATGTATAGAATTATTTGTTTATTCAAAACAAATTTTAGATTATTTTAATCAAGCTTGCGCTCTTAATTTTTGCTTTCGTTTTATAAGTCTTCTCTCCAATGAACTGCAAGCGGAATCAACGGCTTCCTCAAATGATTTACACTGTTTTTTTACTACAAATCGATCTTTGGGTATATTAATCTTGATCTCAACAATTTTGTTCTCTTTAGAACTTGTGTTTTCGACTTTCAAATAAACATCAGAACTTATGACTTTAGAGTAAAACGTTTCTACCTTATCAAGTCTGTTCTGCAAAAAATTAATCAATTTTCTATCCGCATTAAAATTTACCGATTGTGTATTTACCTTCATATTCAGAAAATTTATGGCCCAAATGGTTTTGGACAGGTTAGACAATATTATTTTTTTCCTCTGGGATGTGCCATTGCATGTACTTTTTTTAATTCTGCAATACTGTTATGGGTATACACTTGTGTAGACGCCAAACTTGCATGTCCCAATAGTTCTTTGACCGCATTTAAATCAGCCCCCTTATTTAAAAGGTGTGTTGCAAAGGTATGCCTAAGGATATGTGGACTTGTCTTTACCTTCGATGACACTCTTCTAAAGTACTTATTTATTAATCTGTAAACAAGGGTTTCGTATATTTTATTTCCTGAAGCGGTTAGAAAAACAAACCCATCATCCTGTTTCACTTTTAATGCATTTCGTTTCGTTAAATACGCTTTACATTTCACTTTGGTTTCAGGCAACATTGGGATAAACCTTTCCTTATTCCGTTTACCCAAGACCTTTATGGTCATGGTTTCAAAATTAATATCGAACATTTTTAGTTGTATCAACTCCGCTCTACGAATTCCGGTAGCATATAGAATATGAATTAAAAATTGATCCCGCTTTCCTTCAAAGTCATCGGTATATTCAATCGCCGATAGTACTTGCTCCATCTCAACCTCTGAAAATGGGATCTCAACTTTTTTTGACGTTTTCAAGGCCTTATGTTTTATCAAAGGATTCACAGCCACTGCGCCAATCTTTTGAAGAAATTTGAAGTATGCCTTTAGGGATGCTATCTTTCTATTTATGGATTGGTTACTAATGTCCTTTTCAGACAAACTAACGACCCAGCTGCGAATAAGACTATATTCTACAATATCAATATTGGCAATATCAAATTCCGTATTGCAAAATTCCGCAAATTCCAGGATATCACATTCATACGCTGTGACAGTATGCTCAGAATAGTTCTTTTCAAGGGATAAATAGGACGTGAATTCCGATACTAACATATGCTAAAGGTATCAAACTTTTAGGGCACTTGGGATCAAGACAAAAAAAATCCCGCAATTTGCGGGATTTATATTTCATTCAATACAAAGTCTAGATTTCTTCTTGATCTCTTAGACCTTGAATATATTCTGCTTTCTGAATCTGTGCTCTTCGCTCAACGGAAGGTTTTGTGAACTGTTGACGCTTTCGCAACTGTCTCATTGTACCTGTCTTGTCGAACTTACGTTTGAAACGCTTTAAAGCTCTATCGATGTTTTCTCCTTCTTTTACTGGTATTATTAACATGGGCTACAACCTCCTTTCTTTATGATTAAGGATGCAAATATAATAACTATATTCGATTGGGCAACCCATAATTTAAAATTTAAACACTTTATTTATTCCAGTTAAACCTTGGCCGGTGTATATTCCTTTTTATCAATAACCATCTTTGCAATAATTTCCCTAAGTATTTCAGAGGTTCCACCGCCTATCGGTCCCAATCTGCTATCCCTGAAGTTACGTGCCATAGGATAATCTTCAATATACCCATAACCACCTAAAAATTGCAGACATTCATAGGCAACCTCATCGGCCATTTTTGTGGATTTCAATTTGGAGATGGTAGCTTCCTTCACAACATATTGGCCTTTATCCAAACGATAGGCAACAGAATAATTGTATTCTTTGCACATATCTATATCTCCATATAAATCTGCGATTCTATGTCTTAGGGCCTGGAACTTGTCGATTGATCTTCCAAATGCCTCTCGTTCGGACATATAGTTCAGAGCATATTCCAGAACATGTTCCGATCGTGCATGGGCATTGATACCCATGATCAATCGCTCCAATGCAAAATGCTCCATGATGTAGGAAAATCCCATATGTTCTTCGCCCATAAGATTTTCAACCGGTATTTTAACATTATCAAAAGCCAATTCAGCAGTATCGGAAGCTCGCCAACCCAATTTATTCAACTTGTTTGCGGTTACCCCTTTACTTTGCCTATCAACAACAAAAATGCTAATTCCCTTGTTTCCTAAAGTTGGGTCGGTCTTGGCTGCGACAATCATATAATCCGCATACACACCATTTGTGATAAAGGTCTTGGAACCATTCAAAATATAATGATCTCCTTCTCTAATGGCGGTCGAACGCATAGCCGCAACATCACTACCCCCAAAAGGTTCCGTAATACAGAGGCAACCAATTTTATCACCTTCAATGCTAGGTCTCAAATATTTTTCTTTCAGAGAGGCATCCGCCTCCTTATTCAAATGGGTCATGGCCAGATAGCCATGTGCCCAAATAGCGGCCGCAAACCCTCCTGAGTTAACCTTTTGTAATTCTTCCAAAAAAATGACAGTGTAGAATAAATCTAGGCCTAAACCTCCATCTTCTTCTGGAGTGGCAAGGCCAAAATAGCCCATCTCCCCAAATTTTTTCCAGATAAACCTTTCAATAGTACCGTCGGCTTCCCATTTATCTATATGGGGAACGACTTCTTTTTGTAAAAAATCTTTAAGACTTTGTCTAAATAGTTGATGTTCTTCAGTGAAGTACATACTTTGCATAGCGTTTTTTTTAGAGCGACAAATATAAACCAATTCTCTCAATTCGTTCTGTAGGGAAACCCTCAATATTTACTAATTCGTTCAATGAATTGATACCTCCGTTGAGATTACGATAATTTACGATACGTTGTGCCACGTCTTTTTGAAGATATATCAATTTCGATAAATCTTCTACAGTTGCAGTATTTATATTTATTTTAACGATTTGAGGCTTATTTATTACTTTGAATTGATTCAATACGCGATTTGCCACTTCGCGTTCCAAAAAGTAAACTTCATACAGCTGTTCGTCTACCAAAAAGCCGCCCAATCTATCCCTAAATTTTATAATTCTAGCGGACAACTTTTCCCCAACACCATTGATGCGCTGTAATTCGGCTGCGGTAGCCATATTTAAATCTATATATTTTACGGATGTGGGTTTTTCGATGTCCTTATTCCCTGGATAGCGGCCCACGCTATTTGAAGCACTTTTTTTGGTCCATTCCGGAAATTTAAAACTAGGTGAAATTAGAACCATCAAGGAATCTGAAACTAAGGTTACTTTCTGAAATTCTTCCGAAGAATTAACAAATTTGTCTTTAGCCCTGAAATCATGAAGCCTATCGATCTCATCGACTGACATCCCTAAGGTGTAGCCTTTATGGTCAGAAATGAAATTGGGATTGAAGGGAAAGACTTTTACTAAATCTACTTTTTCCGATGCTGTTTTTAGGGAGTCTATTTTTTCTTGCATCTCCGTATCCACAACCAATAAATCAGCCTCTTTTGATTTATTGGTGTCATATATAAAATAGCCTAGCTGAACAGCGACAAGAAAAAATAACAAAAAGAAAATCCCACTTCGT
>JBBSKR010000098.1:0-12714 GCA_038256135.1 Flavobacteriales bacterium
AGACCAGAGGATTTTCCGTGAAAAAAAGATTCCATTTTACCGAAAATCACTTTCAGCTTTAGTAGTTTTTCCCTAGTCAAATTCTCTAAGACAGTGATTTTATCCTGTGCATATTTATCATAAATTGCTGCTACCAATGCTCCGCTACTACCTACACCATAACCTTGTGGAATGGAACTGTCAAAATACATTCCTTCGGCAATATCCTTTTTAAGAAGGTCGAAATCAAAAGAAACCAAATTCGGGTCTTTCTTATTGATGTCTTCCAAGTAACGCGCAAATACTTCTAAACCTTTATTTGATTTTAGTGTCTCTTCTGAAGGATCGGCATCGGTCTTTAATGCTCCCTTATAGAAATTATAAGGAATAGAAAGACCTCTGGAATCTTTAATGATACCATATTCCCCGAAGAGAAGAATTTTGGAATAAAATAATGGTCCTTTCATTTTAAATAACTAGGCAAATATCGAAATTACTTTTAAATATAATCAAAGCTTCGTGCAAAGTTAAACGTTTTCCCCTATACAGTTAAACAAAAGGGATAAAACACCCATTTACTAACGTTCAATATAAAATATACGTATTTATTTTAACAATAGTTTTTTCGCCCCTAGCCCAGTACGGTCACAAATATACTGCTCGTTTTGACAAAAAGGGGCCAACTCTTTCTTTATAAAAGCAAAAATGGCTTCTTTTTCATTTTCGGGATAGAGGACATGTACATTTGCACCGGCATCCAAGGTAAAACACAAATGGGATTTAGAGCGTTGACGATATTCCCATATGCTATTAATGATCTTGAGCGTGTTCGGTTTCATCAATATGAAATAGGGATTGCTGGTCATCATCATAGCGTGTAAGGTAAGGGCCTCACTTTCTACGACACTGATGAATTCATCTAGGTTTCCATTTGAAAAAACACCCTTTAATTTCTTTAAATTGGAATGTGCCTGTTCAAATCTATTGGCTGCATAGGCATGGCCGTGCATCAATTCATGACCTACCGAACTACTTACTTGTTTTTCTCCTTTATCTACCAATAAAATGGTATCCTGATAGTTATTGAAAATAGGATGCACTTCATAAGGATATTTTATCCCATAAAGATTGGAGCTACCTTCAATACAATTAGTTTCTCCCCATTGTACCATGGGCCCTTGAATACTACGACATGCACTGCCGGAACCCAAACGGGCAAGAAATGACGCTTTTTTATTGAAATATTCTGGAGGGATATCCTGCAGTAAATCACGTTCCATTTCCATAAAACACAGTGCCAATGCAGACATACCACTAGCCGATGAGGCTATTCCGCTACTATGCGGAAATGAATTGGAGGTATCGATAGTAAAATGGTAATCCCTCAGAAACGGCAGGTACGCTGCTATTCTTTTTAAAAACGTATTGATTTTTGGTTTAAAGTCTTCTTTTGGCTTACCCTCGAACAAAAGGTCAAAAGAGAAGTCCTTACCCTCCTTTTTCAATTTTTTATATTGAACACTTGTCGTAGTGGAACAAGCATCCAATGTAAAGCTTATAGAAGGATTGGCTGGAATTTGATTTTCTCGTTTTCCCCAATATTTAATCAATGCAATATTGCTTGGTGCAGCATAGCCAACAATGCCTTCTTCCTTTAAAGTTGGATACGGAGTTGGGACAAACTCTTTTACCGTCATTGAATTTTCTATTTGCGCAAAGATAGTTTTTAGGTCCGTCAATTAAAATAAATCCTTATTTTAGGACAAAACACGAGTACGTTGAAAAGGAAACTCACCTATATTGTCATTGGCATTATCGTCTGTTCCACCATTGGGTTTTTAAGTAGTGTGGTTACCCAAAGTTCGATCAATGACTGGTACACGACGTTGAACAAGCCAAGTTTCAATCCTCCAAATTGGATTTTCGCCCCCGTTTGGACAGTTCTATATATTTTGATGGGTATATCCGTTGGATTGGTTTGGGCAAAAGGTTTCCATCATAAATGGGTGAAAACGGGACTTTATCATTTTGGTTTCCAACTGCTATTGAACGGCTTATGGAGCCTTGTTTTTTTTGGTCTCGAACAACCGTTTTTTGGGTCTACTGGTCATTCTAACCTTACTGATTGTCCTTGCTCTTACGATAAAATGGTTTAAAGTGGTCAGTAAAAAAGCGGCTTTGCTATTGATACCTTATCTATTGTGGGTATGTTTCGCCGCTTTTTTGAATTTTAAAATTTGGGAATTGAATTGACTTTAGCCTGCTAAGTTAATTTTCTATTCGACTATCTCTACAAGCTTGTTCATGGTTCCATAATTTCTGGTAGTGGCCATTACCTTCAATTTTCGCTCGATCATATTATTATTCAACTTGGCCTTGCCATACCCTGCATTACAGTGGAGATAAATACAGTGGTTGCCTAGTGAAAATTTTTCATGAACAAATGATTTTTCCTGCAACTTTTGAACCAGGTCATTGCTTGGAATATCGTTCAACAATACAAAATGAACTTTATTTTCACTCAAATCCTCCTTGTTGGTAAACGGATTTAAATCCATAATATTCTTCAGCTGGGCAGCAGTTTTTACCAATACGGGAACATCAAAACCAAATTGCTTTTGAATACCATCCATTAGTAATGTTTCCACCCCTGAAGTATTGTTGTGGGCACATTTAAATACAATATTCCCACTTTGTATATAGGTTTTGACGTCCTGTAGCCCCAAATTCTCGCATAAATCCTTCAACGAAGCCATGGGCATCTTCTTTTGCCCACTGACGTTTATCCCTCTCAAAAATGCAACATAGATTATTAGCTCCATACTTAATTTTGGTTCAAATCTGCCACCACCCCTTGAGCCGCAAGGAAACCTCCTGTCCATGCATTTTGAAAATTGAAGCCTCCGGTTATGGCATCTACATTTATGATCTCTCCAGCAAAGTATAGATTCGGCACCATTTTACTTTCATAGGTTTTAAAGTTGATTTCCTTTAAATCAATACCACCTGCGGTTACAAATTCTTCCTTAAAAGTACTTTTTCCGTTCACTTGAAATACACATTGGGTAAGTTGTTCGGCCAGTGCCTGTAGCTGTTGTTTGGAAACTTCCGGCCACGTAGTGTCGTCGGTTATGTGGGAAGCTCTTACCAAGTTGGCCCAAAGCCGTTTAGGAATATCCAACACTTTGGTTCTAAGAATGGTTTTTTTCTCTACCTGTTTTACCTTTAAAAATAACTCCAAAAGTCCGTTTTGATGATATTCCGGCACCCAATTGACCTGAATTTTAAACTGATAATTATAGGTTTCCAAAACACGGGCACCCCAGGCGGATAATTTCAAGATGGCGGGTCCGCTCATACCCCAATGGGTAATCAACAAAGGGCCCTCAGCAATTAACCCAGAGGTATCCAATTTTCCTTTTGAAACGATTTTACCCTGTAAATGTTTAGGCATTACCATTACTTCGGCATGTGTTGACAATCCGGGAATAACCGCAATACGCTCATCCTCAATGTTAAAGGTAAACAGCGAAGGAACAGGTGGAATGATGGTATGCCCTAATTTTTCAATAAGTTTCCAGATTTTTGGATTACTTCCGGTAGCTAAAATTAATTTTTTGGCAGAAAGATAACTGTCGCCAACCTTTACTTTCCAAATGGTATTTCCGGCTTCAGTAATGGACTCTAAACCACTTACAGCACTTACTTTTTTTATTTGAATCCCCAATCGTTCCGCTTCAGAAAGGAAACAATCTATAATGGTATGGGAAGAATTGCTTTCGGGAAACATTCTGCCATCTTCCTCAATTTTCAAGGAAACACCTCGCTCCTCAAAAAAACCTACGGTATCGCCGCTGGCATATTGATGAAAAGGCCCTAGAAGTTCCTTTTCACCCCTTGGGTAGTTTGTACTAAGTTCTTTTGGATTAAATTCTGCATGGGTAACATTACAACGCCCCCCTCCGGAAACCTTAACTTTGGTCAGTACTTCTTTGCCTCGTTCTAAAATAGCGATTTTGGTATGAGGCCTTGCTTCCGCAATATGGATTGCAGCATAAAAACCTGCCGCCCCGCCACCTACTACCAGAACATCGAACATTAGTTGACCCTTTCAGGAAAGTTGGTAATGATCCCGTCAACGCCCAGTTCTTTCATGGCACTGATTTCTTCCGGCTCATTTACAGTCCATGTATATATTTTAAATCCCGCATTATGTATTTCATTGGCAACCTCAACATCCAAGTTTTTGAAATAAGGGTTTATAGACACGGCATTAAGCTCCTTTGCAATAGGAATCGCATCGGCCGGATTTTCCTCCGTTAAAATAGCTATGGCTACCTCTGGATTGAGCTTTCTCATTTTCCGAAGTTCCTCCCAATTAAAACTTGAAATCAAAAAATTCTCCGGTGCCCAATTACGGTCTTTGATATAATAGTTCATTATGAAATTGACCTTATCGGCTGTATCCGCTCCTTTCAACTCTATATTAAGGGCGACCTTATTGTCGATCAATTTTAAAACATCTTGAAGCATTGGTATTTGATGCCCACCATTTACAATTAGCTTATTCAAATTGAAGATATTGTAATCCTCAATTTTTCCAGGGCCGTTTGTAAGCCTATCCACTGTGTCGTCGTGAAAAACAACGATTTCTCCACTTTTAATCTTAAATACATCGATTTCTATCATATCTACCCCCAATTCCATCGCTTTTTCAATGGATGCCAAAGTATTCTCCGTTTCATGGCCCATAGCCCCTCTATGCCCTATTACTAATGGTTCTTTCATATTGCAGGAAAATAAGGAGACACAAACAACCAATAGTATTATAAATTTTCTAAACATGAATTCATTATTTTAATTCAAAAATAAAGGATTCCAATGGATTTAGATCTATTGGTATATGACCTTCCGCTTTTTCAATTCTCAAAGAAATGGTACTTCCGTAAAGAACATCATTTAGAACATAAGAATCTTCATTTAACTGCCATTCGTTCACCAAGTCAACAGGCAACTTGAGATCAAAAGAAAAACTATCGTGGGTATCAAAGTTGACCACTACAATCAATTTTTGATTGGAAGACCAACGTACGAAGGACAAAACCCTATGGTTATAATTCTCGGTAACTTCTTTATTGTAAAAATGGATTTCTCGGTAAGCACCCATCAATGCCTCACTGCTAATGGTAAAATTTAAGAGCCTTTTATAGAAATCACGCAAAGCCACTTCATTTGGCGCCGATTGACCTCCGTCGAATTTTTTATCGTTTACCCACCTTTGAAAATGGGGAACCCCAATATAATCAAAGATAGAGGTACGGGAGGGACTCCCAAAACCAGCTTGTTCGGTAGCCGGCTCCCCAACTTCCTGTCCGAAATAAATCATTGTTGGGGAAGTACTTATTGTTGCTGAAACTACCATGGCAGGTTTTCCGATTTCAGCACTTCCGACAAATTCTGGACTGGCTATGCGTTGTTCGTCATGGTTTTCCAAGAAGTGGAGCATATGATGTTCAATATCCTGCAATCCATTTTGTACTACAGGCAGATGATCGGACCAGCCATACCCTTTCATGATATGTTTTAACCCGTCATAAAAATCGACCTTATCATATAGATAATCCATTTTCCCTTTGTGGATATAGGTTCTGTAGAGGTCTGGGTTGTACACCTCGGCCATTATAAAGGCATCCGGATTTTCCATTTTGATGGAAGAATTCATAAAACTCCAGAATTCGACCGGGACCATTTCGGCCATATCATATCGAAAACCATCCACACCTAGCTTCAACCAATACAATGCAATATCCCTAAACTTCATCCAGGAACTAGGAACATTTTTACCCTTCCAAAATTCAAAGTGGTCTTTATGATCACGCTCGCCAAAATCGTAGGGAAGTAAATCGAAGTCCAATCCCCCATCTGGCCTTACCCCATAGTTGATACGAACCGTCTCATACCAATCATACATATCGGGTTGCGGGCTATGCGAACCATTACCTGTCCATTTGGCCGGCACCTCCACTAGGGTTGAATGTGGCAAATTAGAATCAACACCTCCTAAGGGCTGGTAACCATGCTTCCAATCTGGAACCTGAAATTTAGAACCGGGTATATAATAAAAATTATTATCCCTATCATATTCAATTGCGGTGTTATCTTGGAAACCAAAATCGGTTACTCCCTTGGGGTTGGATATACCCTCGTAATGCCTTGCAACATGATTGGGGACTATATCAATAATCACTTTCATACCCATATTATGCGTTCGCTTGATCAAGGCCTTGAATTCATCAAGTCTTTTTGCAGGATCTATGGCCAAATCTGGATTTACATTATAGTAATCCTTTACGGCATATGGAGATCCAGCACGACCTTTGACCACATTTGGGTCATCATTAGAAATGCCAAAAGCTGTATAATCATGTATTACGGCATGATGTGGAACGCCCGTATACCAGATATGGGTAACCCCCAAATCCTTTATTTCAGCAAGTGCCTTTTTTGTAAAATCAGCAAACTTTCCCACCCCATTTTGTTCTATGGTTCCCCAAGGGATATTGTTGGTAATGGTATTACCAAAAAGTCTGGTAAATACTTGATAAATTACGATTTTCCTGTTCATAGGTTCATTGTCTTGAAACTAAGCTGGATAATAGTGGCAAAGTCATATCCAAACCAATTGATATGATGAAGTTAAGGAATGGTTACCGGCTCATCTGGGTAGAGCTCTACTTTCTTGCCATGGACCCTAATCGACACTTCTTTAGATCCGGACAATTCAAAACTCACTGACCCAGCGGTCACTTTTACTTTAATAATACGATTACGGAAATTTACCTTGAATGAGTATGCCGTCCACTGGTTCGGAATTTGGGGCGTAAAGGATAGTTTGTCATTGATTATCCGCATTCCACCGAAACCTTCAACAATACTCATCCAAGTACCGGCCATGGAAGTTATGTGCAACCCCTCGGCTACCTCGTTATTGTAATCATCCAAATCGAGTCTAGAGGTTCGTAAATAGAACTTATAAGCTTGATCCATTCTCCCTAATTTTGCAGCTTGAATACTATGGACACATGGTGATAAGGAAGATTCATGAACGGTAAAGGGCTCATAAAAATCAAAATGTTTTTGAAGGTCTTCCAACGAGAAGTCTTCTTCAAAAAAGTAAAAGCCCTGCAGTACATCAGCTTGTTTTATATAGGGTGATCTTAGAATCCTGTCCCAACTCCATTTTTGGTTGATAGGTCTGTCGGTTTTTGTCAACTCATTGACCTTGACCAAATCTTTGTCCAAAAATCCGTCTTGCTGAAGAAACACACCATATTTTTTGGAATAGGGAAAGTACATATTATCGGCGACCTTTTCCCACTTGTCACACTCTCGGTCGGTAAGTTTGGTTTTGCCTATAATTCTATGGTAATCTTCAGGGTAGCCGTCCTTGACTTTTTTCAATTGTGTTAACGTGAAATTGATGCACCATTTGGCGAGATAATTTGTGTACCAATTATTATTGACATTATTTTCATATTCATTGGGGCCCGTAACGCCCAACATAACATACCTATCCTTTTCTTCTGAAAAATTAACCCGTTGGTGCCAGAACCTAGCGATACCTATCAATACTTCCAGTCCCATTTCCGGGATATAACTATAATCGCCGGTATATCTATAATAATTATGTATGGCAAATGCGATGGCCCCATTTCTATGTATTTCCTCAAAAGTGATTTCCCACTCGTTATGGCACTCTTCCCCATTCATGGTAACCATTGGATACAAGGCCGCACCGTTGGAAAATCCAAGTTTTTTGGCGTTGGCTATTGCCTTTTCCAGATGATTATATCTATACTTCAATAACTTTCTGGCAACCTTATCACCTTTGGTGGCCATATAGAATGGAATACAATAGGCCTCGGTATCCCAATAGGTACTACCTCCATATTTCTCTCCCGTAAAACCTTTCGGGCCAATATTCAATCGCGAATCGGTTCCCAAATAGGTTTGGTTCAATTGAAATATATTGAAGCGTATTCCTTGTTGCGCCTTCACATCGCCCTCGATTACAATATCGCTCATTTCCCAGATTGCCGCCCATGCCTCTTTCTGTTTTTGCAATAGTCCTTCAAAACCTAAAGCACTAGCTTTGTCCAGGGCATTTTTGGCCGTAATGACCAATTGATCAGCGGGGTGGTTTCTTGATACCGTATATCCACCAAATTTGGTCAAGGTAACTGCTTCATCCGCTTTTACTTTTTGCGCAAATTTCAAGGATACAAACGTATCGGTTGTATTACCGGATTGAACAGCAACTTCTTTGTCATTATAGTTCAAGGAAGCCTGCATAAACGTACAGGTCTGAAAATTGGTCTTCATGGTATGCGCCTCTATAAATGCACGGTTATCAGCGCTGGAAATACTTGTGGTATTCCAAAATTTATCATCCCAATTACTGTCCTCATTCGTAATACCGCTATCTAGATACGGTTCAAAAACCAGTTCGGCGTCCGATTTAAGAACTTTGACGGTATAGGAAATGGCCCCGACCTCGTCAAGGTACAAACTTAAGAACCGCCTGACCTCAACTTCTATTTCGATATTGTTTGAGGTAACGACTTGAAAACTTCTGGTATAGGAACCCTCTTTCATGTTCAGCTCCCTTCTAAATTTTGATACCTTTTTACACGTGGCCAAATCGAGCGCAACCTCATTGATATAGATGTTGATACCTATCCAGTTAGGGGCATTCAAAACTTTTGCGAAATATTCCGGATATCCGTTTTTCCACCATCCGACCCGGGTTTTATCAGGGTAGTACACACCGGCGATATAACTGCCTTGAAAAGTTTCACCGGTATACGTTTCTTCAAAATTGGCACGTTGCCCCATAGCACCATTGCCGATACTGAAAATACTTTCAGAGGATTTTACATTCTCTTGGTCCAAACCTTCGGCTATAATACACCAATCATCTGCTTTTATATAATCTTGATTCATTTGTTACGTTTCAATTGATTTTAAAAATAAATGAGCTGTTACCCGATACGTAAAATTTAACCATTACTATTGAACCTACCCCATAATCATGAGAAAGAGTTAAAGAGTTAAAATATCAGTTTGGGCTATTTTTTAAACAATTTAAGAATTTATAAAATTACCATTTTCATTAATCGTTTAACAAAGCTACTTTTCGGATCGAACTCCCTGTTTTCCGTTCAACAACGAGATTAAGAAATCCTCGCTAATTTCTGTAAAATCGGTAAAGTTGTAGCATGCTTCATTGAGAATAGCTGCTTCGCCAATGCCTATACTGGTCATCTTTGCGGAATTGGCCGCTTGGATACCTGCAACGGCATCTTCAAACACTACGCAAGCATTAGGTTCAATGCCTAAATTCATCGCGGCAATCAAAAATACTTCTGGATCTGGTTTAGCTTTTGTAACACTGTTACCGTCGACAATACTTTCAAAATAAGGAAGTAAATTGACTTTTTCCAAAATGGGCCTAGCATTTTTACTTGCCGAACCAAGTGCAATAGGCACTCCTTTTTCTTTCAGAAATTCCAAAACCCTGGGCACATCGGGTAAGATCTCATTAGCATCCATTTTTTCGATATACCCCAAATAATCTTCATTTTTCTCCACCATCCACAAATTAAACTGTTCTTGCGTTGCGTTGATATTACCTATATCCAATAAAATTTCCAAACATCTTTTTCTGCTTACGCCCTTAAAGAGTTCATTTTGCTCCACTGTAAACTCAAACCCCAACTCATTTGCCAATTTTCTCCATGCCAAATAATGATATTTTGCCGTATCGACGATAACACCGTCCAAATCAAAAATAAACCCTACCTGCTTCATACCTGCAAAAATATCAATTGATTGTTGAACCGCGCTTAATTAATGTAGCTTTCACAATTTGGGTAATAAAATCGGTTCCTTCGGTTTTATGTTCTATTCTATCAATAAGTAATTTTGCCGCCTTTTCGCCCATTTCATCACCGTGCTGCGCCACAGTTGTCAATCGCGGATTCGAAAATTTGGACAAATTGCCATTTGTAAACCCTATGATGGAGATATCCTTAGGTATCGTATACCCTATTTGTTGAATTAGGCTCATACACTGAATGGCAAAAATTTCGTTCACACACAAAACAGCATCGATCGTATTGGATTGAAAAAATTGGAGAATAAGATTATCGTTGTCCAAATTATAGGGAAGTGTCAAAATAAGGTTGCTATCCACCTCCAATCCGTTATCTCTTAAGGCATCTGAAAAACCATCCCTTCTACTTTCGCTTACATTAAAATAAGAATCCGTAGTTACCAAAGCAACATGTTTGCGACCAGACTTTATAAAATGTTCTACAGCCTCATAAGCGATATCCCTGTCATTAAGAATAACCTTATCACAGTCGATTTCTGAAGTAACCCGATCAAACAAGACAATAGGAATACCTTGGTCAATTAATTCCTGTAAATGCCTGAAGTCATTTTTTTGTTGTGTTTCGGCACTTAACGAAAGTATAAAACCATCGATACTACCATTGGCGAGCATTTCCATATTAATCACTTCCCGCTCATGTGACTCATCCGAAACGCAAATAATAACATTATAACCCCGTTGATTGGCGTACTTTTCAATTCCCCTAAAAACGGTTGTAAAGAAATGGTGTACGATATCAGGTATGATTACCCCAATGTTCTTGGTTCTTTTATTCTTTAAGCTTAATGCTATCGTATTGGGTCGATAATTATAGAATTTGGCAAACGCCTTTATTTTATCCTTGGTATTCTTACTAATTTCATTACTATTCTTTAGCGCCTTGGATACCGTAGATACAGAAACGTCCAACTCTTTCGCAATATCCTTAAGGGTAATTTTTGGTCTCAAAACAATCGTTGATTTACAAATCCCATTAAATGGTAAATTTAAGATAAACCTTTAAGCTCTTGTTAAAAAAGAATTGAGGTGATTTAAGGTATAACATTTTTAAAAGATAGTGGAAAATTATATTTTCTATATATTTGTAAAAAAAAATTGTATATTCTCAGTTACGTGGGCTCATTAATATGGATAGTATAATTTTGAAGCTTTCAAATATTATTCTCATAAAAAAATGAAAGTTATCAACACGAAACCGTTTTCGTACATATTTTACAGGGGCAATTTGCGATTAGCAATATCCTTTTTGCATATTTTTAACAATTGAAATTAAATTAACTCAACTTAAATTAACTATTTATGAAGATTACATTACTTAAAAGTCTGTTGCTACTAGGCGCATTTTTGTGTTTTGGTATGTCCCAGGCACAAGAAGTATCTGGAACGGTTTCAGATGCTAGTGGACCTTTACCTGGAGCCAGTGTTCTTGAAAAAGGAACCACAAATGGTACCCAGACCGATTTTGACGGAAACTACACCTTAGAAGTTGAAGATGGGGCAGTACTTGTAGTAAGTTATATTGGCTTCAAAAGCCAGGAAGCTACCGTTGATGGTAGAAGTACAATCAATTTTACCTTGGAAGAAGATGCGCAAGCACTTGAGGAGGTAGTGATTATTGGTTATGGTACGACTACAATTAAGGATGCAACAGGTTCTGTTAGTTCTGTTACCTCTGAGGATTTCAACGGAGGTGTGATCGCATCACCCGAACAATTGATCCAAGGTAAAACTGCCGGTGTGAATATTCAGCAGACCAGTGGAGCGCCAGGTGCAGGTATCAACATTAATATCAGGGGTGCAAATTCTGTACGGGCAAACAACAATCCATTGTTCGTAGTTGATGGGGTGCCACTTTTTGGTGCAAATACCGACGCATCAGGAACATCCAGTGGAGCTGCAGGTAACGCAGAGGTAGGAAACCCATTGAATTTCTTAAACCCAAGCGATATAGAAAGCATCAGTATTTTGAAAGATGCTTCTGCTACCGCTATTTATGGTTCACGTGGATCAAATGGGGTTGTTATCATTACTACTAAAAGTGGTAAGGCTGCTAGCGGAGGACTTTGGGAAGTTTCTACTAATCTAAGTATAGCGAAACCTGTTAGACAATTCGACTTATTGGATCGTCAAGAATATCTTAGCGCAGTTACCCAATTTGGAGGTAATGCTGCTGCCACTGATTTTGGCGCAGCTACAGATTGGCAAGAATATGTCTTAAGAAGTACGGCTTCGACCAATAACAACGTTTCTTATTCCCAGAATTACGGTTCTGGTAATGTAAGGGCGACGTTTGGATATCAAAAGCAATTCGGTATTCTGGAAAAATCAGAATTTGAAAGGATTACAGGTAGGGTTAACCTAAACCAACGCTTTCTCGATGATAAGTTGATTTTAGCACTTCAGACTTCGATTTCTAGGGTAAACCAAGAGCAACCACCTATTGACGCAGGAGCAGGTTTTAGAGGGGATATCTTGGGCGCATCTTATTCTGCAAACCCAACCTGGCCAGGTAGCCCGAGTTTTGATGATGGCGGCGGACAAGTACAACCAGCCAACTATTTGGCCGAAACCCAAAACATCACGAATACCGACAGGGTATTGTTGAACGGTTCATTAGAATATAAATTCACCTCTGAATTTTCTGCAAAAGTGAATTTAGGTTATGATGTTTCTGAAAGTGAAAATACATCCATATTATCTGCTAATCTTATCAACTTCAATGGTATAGAAGGAAATGGTTTTGGAACGTATAATACTTTGGAAAGGGAAAATAAAACACT
>JBBSKR010000099.1:0-12658 GCA_038256135.1 Flavobacteriales bacterium
ATTTTTCATTCATCGACCATGACAAACTAGCATCTGACATTTTTACGGAAACCATTAACGGTTCTCCATTTTGATCTGTTCCGGAAACAAGAATCGCATCTGAGTTATACAATAAATGATAGCTAGCAACTTTTTGAAGACCAGCATTTTTAGAATTAAAGACTTCGTTGCCGCTAAACTGATCGATGAGATGTAGGCTTTTGCCGGTTGTTACCGAAAAAAACGGGCTATTGGGAAGTTCTTCGAAAGCAGCTCTCTCAAGATTGCCAAAGGCTCTTTTTTCCCAACTAATATCTCCCGTTTCCGTATCGATACCGATTAATTCTTCTCTTGAACTAACTATAAGATTGCCCAGTGAAGTAACTTCTTGCCATAAAATTTTAGTAGGTACCTCTTTGTTCCATTTCATATCGATTTGTGAAAAGGATAGTAACGGAAACATTATCAGAAGTAAAAAAAGTAGTTTGATCTTGCTCATATTCTAGTTTTTGGTCTAAATAGAACGTAGTATGTTTCTGTTTATTATTTTACTATTCAATTTCAACGCTATCTGCATCTAGTTCGATAACCTTAATAAATTTTTAAAGAGTAGTTACAAGTGTACAGGAGTCAGAATATTTTTAGACCATTCCACACACATTAAACTCCCCTCCTATCGTCGCCTGGTATAACAACCCCGCCCAAAAGTGCCTTTTCGGTACGGGCGGGTGTTCCATTACCATAGAAGAAGAAACTTTTGAGAAGAAAAATTTAATGAAAAAGCGGTAGTAAATACTTTGCTTTTACAAAGCAAAGTTACATAACGCAAGACATTAGAACCAATCTAAAATTAAAGCCAGCCGCATCAACTCGCCTAAAAATAAATGCTCCTTGGGTCGCCCCTATTTTCTCGCGTATATCAAATAGCGATAAGTTATAAGTAATTTAGATGTTTTTCCTAGCTATTTTCGAGGTTACATTCATAGTCCATCCGCTGGCTTAAAACTCTAAGAATAAAAATTCTACTTGCAGTTTGGATGTAAAATATGGTGTGCGCCTTATAGGAAAATCTATTTAAGTCTTCAATAAATTCTGAGGCATCTCGACCTAAATCTATGTTTTCAGAAAGCACTACAAATGCTTCATGCATAGCATAAAAATATTTTTGTGCTTGGGTAATTCCGAATTTGTATATGCCAAACTCATACATAGCGGCCAAATCAATCTCGGCTTTGTTTGAGAGTTTATAAACGCCCATCTTCTCGCATACGTTCCTCGACTTCTTTCATGATATCTGGTAGCGATTTAGAACTAACACCACTTTCAAGACCTTCAACGAGCTTAGTTTTAAGCGTAATATAGTTAGTATTGTTAGCTTGGTCTTGCCGTACAAGGTTTCGCAAATATTCGCTGTCATTGGTATACTCACCAGCCTCAATTTGAGCTTTTATCCATTTATCCTGCTGTTCGGTAAAGGTTACTGTTTTTCGAACTGTTGCCATAATAAAGTAATGTTTAAATTGTCATACTATTGGTGCAATATAGTGTATATTCTTGATAATTCAATCTTACAGCTGCAATCCCATTCCACATTACACTCCCCCTCCTACCGTCGGGTCGGATAATAAGTGTTCCATTACTTTTAAAAAAGAGTTTTTGGAAAGAAAAAAATCAAAGAAGATTAAGTAGCTACACATGCGCTACGACTCGCTCAAAAAATAATAAGTCCAGTAGACCTATTATTTTTATGCCGTAAACAAAGCTCAAGTTAGATAACGCAAGACATTATAGAACAACTTAAGAGGCTTCCTACACCTTAATTTTCTTTAACTTCATACTAGCCATCAAATTCTGCATATCCTCTCCTATTTTTTTTTCAACCACCCTAGCATAGATTTGTGTAGTCGAAAGTTTGGTATGCCCCAATAGCTTAGAAACTGTTTCAATGGGCACTCCATTAGAAAGTGTAACGGTGGTTGCAAACGTATGTCTTGCCGCGTGAAACGTAAGCTTTTTATTGATTTTAAGTATTTCCGCTATTTCCTTCAAATATTTATTGACTTTTTGATTGGAAAACACAGGCAAAAGTTTTTCCTGTTCGTTTTCTGAACCTTGGTCATACTTTCTTATAATATGGCCTAGTGACCTCATAGCCGCATAAAGTGACAACTTCCCTCGGAAGCCTACTAAATACTAGTATTTGTTTCTCCTAAAATAATATATTCAGCTAAATAGGCTAATTTGTGGTAAAAAAACCATGGTACAAAGCCATTATCAAAATTGGTATCTGACCTACGATGAGTCGATATTGTTGAAGAATAAAAGTTTCCCCCATAAATTGGCTCTAGCCGTTCAATTAAAGCAGTATCTCTCGTTTGGTTCATTCCCACAGGGTCCCTCGGATTTAAGGAATACCCTAGTTTCCTTCTTGAGTGAACAATTGGAAACCAATGAATCGATTTTGAAAGGATATGATTGGTCCAGTAGGACGGCCAAAAGGCACCGCGAAGAGATCTTAAAATTTCTGGATGTTGAAAAGCCTAATGAACAGCATTATAAGAAACTTATCATCTTTTTGATCGAAGACATCCTTCCTTTTGGAAGTTCAAGGGTAGAGATAGGGGAAGTATGCTCAAAATGGTTTCTTGAACAGAAACTTGCAGCCCCAACAGATAATGTACTTTCGCGTACCATCTCAACCGCACTTTCACAATTTGAAAGCAGATTGACCAATGAAGTGGCCTCTTTGTTGGGAAGGGGAACAACTGAAATGTACGACCGTTGCCTTAAGACCGGTCCATATGAAAAGCCTTCGTTCAGATGGTTGCGTTCAGACCCCGGTCGCGTTGGTTTGGCTACTGTTTTGGACGAATTGGAAAAACTCGCATTCATTGAAGCTTGTGCGTTGCCCTTTGAACAAATAGAAAATATACACCCAAAGATTAGGGAAAGACTTTACATTAGGATAGCTTCAGAGTCAGCTTGGGAGGTCAGGCGCCACCCACCATACATCAGGGACACTTTGATGAGCATTTTTCTATTTACCAGACGGCAAAAGATAATTGACAATCTTGTGGATCTTTTCATCCTACTTGTCGGAAAATTGTCGAAACGTGCCGAAAAGAAAGTGGAAGCCGTACTGATCAAAGAAATAAAGCGAGTACATGGAAAGACCACATTATTGGCCCGAATTGCTGAAGCAGCCCTGAAAGAACCAAAAGGAGCAATTGACAAAGTAATCTACCCGATTGCCGATAAGACAAGACTGTCCGATATCGTGAAAGAATATAAGTATTCGGGAAAAGGTTTTAAAAAAGAGGTACACAGATTGGTTCGTTCCAGTTATTCCTCCCATTATCGAAGGATGGTCCCAAAAATACTAGGTAGTCTGACGTTCCGCTCAAATAACGATGTACACATACCGATTTTGGATGCTATCGATTGGTTGTTGGAAAATCCTATCAAAAACTCAAACTTTTCAATGGATGATGATAGTATTCCCACATCGGATATTATCAAACCTAGCTTTATAAAGCTTATCAAAGGGATGGGCATTGGCGACATGGACCGAATCGACTACGAGATAGCAGTACTCGAAGCATTGAGAAAACGCCTGCGCTGCAAAGAAATATGGGTAGAAGGAGCCGATAGGTTCCGTAATCCTGACGATGATTTGCCGAAGGACTTCAATTTGAACAGGGATTTTTATTACGACCGTCTAGGAGCAGAAAATGACCCGGTAAAATTTACCAAGTCCTTAAAGCAAGAAATGGCAGCTGCCTTGAAAATGCTCAACGATACAATGCCGTCCAATAAATACGTTAGACTACGCGAAACCTCTAAAAAGAGCATAGTGCTTTCTCCGTTGGAACCACTTGCGGATCCCCCGAACATAAACGCTCTCAAGGGACAGATACAATCAAAATGGCCGATGACTTCACTCTTGGAGATTCTTCGTGAGGCGGACACTTGGTCGGGATTTACCGAATCTTTTAAAAGTATCAGAACTTCGGAGCGGTTGAGCCGCGACCAGCTTAGGAAAAGGCTTTTATTGGTGCTGTATGGATTGGGAACCAATACGGGACTCAAAAGGCTTGCATCGGGAAACCAGGTCAGCTACAAGGAACTTCGCCATGTCAAGAATGCCTATATACACAAGGAGTCGTTACGTAATGCTATCAGGGAACTGGTAAATGGCATCTTCTCCATAAAGAGTGCAGGGCTTTGGGGCGCGGCCACAACTTCTTGTGCCTCTGATTCAAAGAAATTCGGCTCCTGGGACCAAAACCTCATGGCCGAATGGCACATTCGTTACGGAGGAAGGGGTGTAATGATATATTGGCACGTGGACAGCCGCTCCACCTGTATCTATTCACAGTTAAAAAAATGTTCATCTTCCGAGGTGGCCAATATGATTGAGGGGGTCCTCAAACATTGTACAGACATGAAAGTGGAAAAGCAATATGTGGATACGCATGGGCAGAGCGAAATTGCCTTTGCCTTTTGCAGATTATTGGGATTTGATCTGATGCCAAGGTTGAAGAACATCGCATCACAGAAGCTCTATCTTCCAGATGTTTCCATTAAAAAAGAGCTCAATAATCTGGAACCGATACTTACCCGTGGAATTAAATGGGAAATGATAGAAAGGCAATATGATGAAAAAATCAAATACACAACAGCTCTCGAACAAGGTACAGCAGATCCTGAATCCATATTGAAAAGGTTCACAAGAGGAAACGAAAGCCATCCTACCTATAGGGCACTTCAAGAATTAGGAAAGGTCGTTAAGACCATATTTCTTTGTAAGTACCTCGCATTTGAGAACATACGCAGGGAAATACATCAGGGTCTAAATGTAATAGAGAATTGGAACTCGGCAAATTCCTTTATCTTTTTCGGTAAGAGCGGTGAAGTTTCTTCCAACCGTCTGGAAGAACAAGAGCTTTCCGTCTTAGCACTTCAACTTTTACAAAACAGTTTGGTCTTCGTGAATACTCTTATGATTCAGCGCATTGTATCCGAAAATGGTTGGATGGACAAATTTTCAAAAGAGGATTATAGGGCATTGAGTCCATTAATCTACGCACATGTCAATCCTTACGGTAAGTTTGAATTGGACATGGACAAGAACCTTGGCCTAGTTGTTTAGTATGGTTTCATTGTGTTCCGAAAATCGTTCGTTTTATAAGACCTGTATTTGGGACTGACTTAATCAAAATTACAAAAGCCCAGACATTGAACTGTTTGGGCTTTTTAATGTGATTTTTATCTAATCTACTTTATAATTATCTGATGTGTTTCTTCAATTTCCCGTCCTTTGATGTTTAGAAAATAGTTTCCACTTTTCAAGTCGCTTACGTCCAATTGTAGTTTTTCCGAAAGTTCATTAAATCTAACCGATTTAACTGCCACAGCATTGATATCGTACAAAGTCAATGTAAAAGAGCCTTCAATGGTTGTTTCCGAATTTTGGAAATTTACATTCTGACTATCCGGCTCAACTGTTATCTGGTTATCCGCCGGATTTGGATATACCGTCATATAATATCCGCCACCACCTGAACACGAATTTATAAATGTTGATGCAGATGAAGTACCACATGTACTTGAGCTTTGAACGTTTAAATAACCGCCATTGCACCCTACATAAATACTGAACCAACTGGAATTTGATGTTCCGGAAGACGAACCACCGTTCAATGACCAAGTATATGGCGCGCTTCCGCCCGATATCGAAACATCTGCCCAGCCGTTGGAGTTGACATAAGCAGAAACATTAATAGAAGGTGGACCAACATAGATGCTTTTGGTTTCCACAACGTTACCACAAGCCCCTGGTCCATTAATTGTGGCCGTGACAGTTCCCTGACCATTTGAAACCCCTTTAACAGTTACAAGAGTACTGCCCTGACCAGAGGTAATCGTCAATCTGCTGTTCGTTGTCCAAACAATACTGGTTCCGGCAGTATTTTGAAAATTCAAAAGACTAACCGATTTAGTTCCGTTAACGCACAATGCACTATTAGTGGCATACAAATAAGCGTTGTTATAGGTAAAACATGCGGTACTGGTTGCAAGAAAGTTTGTTAAAATTGGTACGGATGTTGTGGAAAAATTATAAGCCTTATTATCCCCTTGGCACATAATACTTCTAACAAACGGCGTAGGGCAATTCGAACCGTAACTGTGACGGCCGCCCAACAAATGCCCAATCTCATGAGCCATGGTCTGGTCAACATTAGCCCTGTCCTCAGACCATGCTCTTGCGTTCGCACTTTGACATGCACCCCCAATACTGGATGCCTGTCCCAGAGGTCCTGTATTCTTTCCCGTGAAGTGGTGTACTATGTCCTTAGGATACGAACTGTATGGCCACGAGGTCCAAACATTGTTTATTTCCGTAAGTATGGTACTACCGTTTGTAGAAGTATAAAAATTTCCAGATGCGAACGCTGCTACCCTCGTAACACTTAGTACTGCGTCAAGATCATCCTCATACAATTCTTGAATCATGTTCACCTCTCCCAACATTCTTGCATGAGAATTATTGCCATAGTCATCCCAATAATCGGTATCGCAATCCAAAATCAATTCTATTATACTACATCCGGAAGAAGTTGATTTGACAACTTGATTTTGTGCCGGCTTTTCCTCTGTGTCCGAATCAAGGGTCCCACACTCCTTATCTGTTTGTTTTAAATCTGCCAATTCATATAATACAACCTTATTGGACGCAATCGATTTATTTTTCAGGAAATATTTGAGTTGATCAATTTTTATCGTACCCTTTTCTGTCTCAATTTTACCATAAATGAAATCATCGTCCATAGTCAATCGGACAGTTTTCCCCTCTGGGAGGTAGCCTTTGTAGGTCACTACGTCCGACAAATCCTCTTCTTGGGTTTTTTCGTCGGAAATGGTAAAGGCCTCAAAAGTAGATGACCGAATCTCGTGCGGATACATAACAATGTCAAATTTCAATGATTCGTCGATCTCCCAAAAAACTCTTGTCTCCCTTAATGATGAAACATCCTTTTTAAATTGAGCTATATCTATCTCGGCAATCTTATAACTGTTCAGCATTTCAGAAAGTTTTGTTCGTTCGGAGGAAGAGGCTGTAACAAGTTTTGTATCCACTCTAGTTTGAGAGTAAACATTTGGCACACTTAAGGCCAATAACAAAAGGATAAAGGTAATTTTTCCCATGATGATATTATTTAGGGTTCAATAAATTTTATTTCCGTTATTTCAAAGAAATCAGCACATATATCTTCTGTCTCGAACGATTCGTATACAAATCCTGAAAATATGATCCGGGCACCATCTATTTCAAATTCACTTGAAAGATTACAAGGGTCGAACAGGCCTAAAGGCAGACTTGCAATTTTGTCGTCAGGTTCTATAATGAAATTATTACTGCAGGATGAGGCCTCGATAGTACCTTCGACGCCTGCGATGGTCCTGATAATGTTTCTATTCTCGTCCTGATAGCAATCGCCCTGAGGGTCATCATCCGAGCAGGAAGGGAAGGACAGGTTGATTATTAACAATAGGGCGAGAATTTTCATTGATGTTAAGTGCTTCATAATTTCTATCTAATTAAAGTTAACAATTTTTTTTGATATGTAGGAATAGACTTGCTAGATTTATAGTAATTTAAAATAAGTTAATAATTATCTTACTAAAGATAAGATGTAAATATTTCAGAACGTTGCTTTCTATAATTGAAATTAAATACTCAAAATCGAATTATTTTTCAATCATTTTAACTGTCCCGCAAAACGGCCGTTTTACGGAACGACTTCAATGCCCTTAAAAAATATTAGTTTCCAGTTCCATTTATTGTTCTTTTTAGTAGTTTCGTTAAATAACCTTTTACGGAACTAAATATGGTAGTAGGATATGCCAGGGTTTCTACCCCAGAACAAAAATTGGAATCACAAATGGATTTGCTGAAAAATGCAGGATGTGATAAAATTTATTCAGATATCGCAAGTGGAACTCGTGACGATAGAAAAGGACTGAACGAAATGTTGAAGTACATGCGAAAAGGAGACACCATCCTTACCTATAAAAATGACAGGGTATTTCGTTCCTTGAAAAACATGGTAGAGCTTATAGATAAGTTCAATGAGGCCGGAGTAAATTTCAAAAGTCTTAGTGAGCCGGAATTTGATACAACTTCTGCAAACGGAAAGTTCCTCCTACAGATTTTTGCGGCGGTGGCAGAATTCGAACGCAATCTGATAAGTGAACGAACCAAGGTAGGACTTAATAATGCCAGAAAAAGGAACAAGCTCTTAGGCAGGCCGAAGGGTGCTAAAGTAGAAACCATAGAAAAGTATCACTATGCAAAACACCTGTACGATAACCAAAACCTATCAATAGACTTGGCATGTAAGCGCGCCAAAATCGGAAAAACCACTTTCTATAGAATTGAAAAGGGCATCATCAATAAATAAAGTATGATATGACAGTTGACGATTTTAATCACAAATGGGCTAAGCACCTTGGAGAAGGGCATTATGGGTTGGATATTAATATTCCTTCGGTTATTTCATTCCTCGATAGTGAGTTTGAGAAAGAAGTGAAAGTAAACTCCGATTTTGAGTTTTATCAAATCAAACTAAAATTTGAAATGTGTACTATATATGCTATAAGCAACAAAACTAGTTTTTGGCAAGATGAAATAAATAAAATGTTGGGAAATACCGAGCCAAGAATCTTCGAGGCGAAATAAAAAATTAACTTAAAGTAGGCAATAATAGAGGTAAGAAATGAGTCAACCTCAATAATTGTAGGGTCTGACGACTAAGTTGTCACTTTATGTTGCTATGAGGTCACTACCCCAATATCAAGAGCCTTTTCCAAAAGAGGGATCTTTACCGCTTCATCGTTCTTTTCTCTTTTTGTGAATATCCAATATTCTCCATCGATACCGCGTACAATATGGTCATCGCTAAGCAATTTTACATCGTTATAGGACAGGCCCGTATAACAGGCAAAAACGAAAACGTCCCTCGTTTTTTGGTGCATCTCTTTTGAAAGCTGAGCAGATTCCAGAACTTCAAGTTCCGATTGGGATAAAAAAGCTCGTTGATGTTTTGTGAACTTCAGCGAGAATCTTACAAAAGGGTCTTTTTCCACCCATTCCAATCGAAGGGCGAGGTTCATCATCTTTTTTAATCGTTCCAAATGTTTCATAACCCCATTGTTCTTTAGGGGTTGGGAACGGTTTATAGATTTACCGTTACGAAGGAACTGTTCAAAGTCAATTATGAATTTATAGGATAATTGTTTGAGGAAAACGTCATTGGTCTTTAGCTTATTCTTCAAATACCGTTTGATATAGCGTTCCGTAGTATAATAATTTTTCAAAGTGCCGGGCTTGAGCACGGAAACCATATTTTTATTATGGTAGGAAACCAGATGAAGAAGTGTTTTGTGCTGTTCATCTTCGCCGAGATACCTCGCCTTGATGGCCTGGGCTGTAACGTATTTGGATTCGCCAACAAGCTGTTTCTGACATTCCAATAAATCAGAGTAAACTTGGTCTAAATACACGTTGAGGGATTTCCCCTCGGAAGTTCTCGAATTTGCCCTTTTGGAACGGGTATCCCAATAGGTAACCGAAGTGAACCGTTTTAAACTGATTTCAGCACGTTTACCATCAACGGTAATTCGCGCATAAATGGGTGCAAAATCATCTTTTTTCTTGGCCATACTCAACCAAAAATGAATACTAAAAGTCTTTGAAGTCTGCATAAACTCTCGCTTTAGATTAATAATCGATTTGTTTACGAAAGCCAAATCGTTGCGAAAGTCAAATCTATTGTATTACCAATGTAGTAAAAATTCTGGTAATAATTTAGGTAACCGAATAGGTAACCTTTGATTTGATAATAAAGCCAATCTTATGATATCAAGAAAAATGAAAATCCCTGATTTTCATAAGATTAGCTGTGTTTTGGTGTCTATTGACACCCTTTTTGTCGGGGTGGCAGGATTATGCCCCTACCCCACAATGAATTATATATCAATCAGTTACAGATTCAAAAAACAAACTGTTAGCCGATTTGTTGACAATGTTATAAATGAACTTAAAGTAAAATGCTTTACTTTCTGATGGTGTAAATATATAATTTGTATGAATTCAAAACCATATTGCAATTATATTAATTTGAACCTATGAATCTTGACTCCTATAGAGGGGTAACCGTATATTAATTAACGAGCATAAATTCGCTATTGGGCAAACCTTAAAAAGTAGTATTAGTAATATGCATAAGAGTTGAATATCACTCCAAACAAATTATGCTTCACTATCCAACTATTAAAATGAGCTATAGTATTCCTAATTTTATTGAAATCTATTATGGTATTCCAAGAATCAGGGTCAAACCAATATCTCACTTTTCTAAAATAGATCGAACTTCTAAATATACCGCTTCCATTAAGGTCTTTAACTTAGATTTTTAACCATGAAAATCTTGAAAATTTCTACATATTTTGTCTATAGTGATTAGGATGTTCAAAAAATGAAAACCTGCCAATAATGTCAGGTTTTGAGCAAGGTTCAACTGCAGCACTGCAATTGATGTTCACTTCAATTTCTTAAGTGTATTTTCACCTCTTTAGAATTGACACCTACCAAAGGCTCCATGCGAGAAGGGTCGGGGTTGCAACATCCTAGGACCGTGTTTGTGACCGAATACCATGTCTCCATTGTATCCAACCTAAAACTGGCTTTTTCAAGTCAAATAGTACAACATTGTATTAGCCAAGGCTAACTTATTTTGTTACAAGTTCAATTATTTGGACTTCACTTCATATACCCCACCTTTATCAAGTCCCAAAAACAATCGATCTTGGTTTCCATCGGCAACCAGAACCATAGCTTTCACACCCCCAAAGGACTCATCCTCGAATATTTCTTGGTTCCAAGTGACTCCCTTATCGGTACTGTAATAAAGTAGTAAAAGCTGGGGTTCACCGCCCTTCAACCATCCCGATGCATAAATTTTATTGTTGTCCAACTCACTTATGGTTATACCGTGAAAGAATTTTGAACTTTCAAGTTCATCGATCAAAGTTTCCCAAGCTTGCCCGTTCGTTGAGGTACTCATGAGGGCGCCTTCGAATCCTACATAAATGGTTTGTGGCGTTTCCTTATCAAAGACAATTTTTTTAACGGTTGTTGGGTTGGGAACCAAATCTGACCAACGATTTTTCTCGACCTCATTCACCAGTCGTACTAGATATCCGTCCTCAATGCCGCCTTGGCCTCCTAACCACATTTCACTGGGAAGCATTGGATTAATGGCAACGGCCGAGGTGGCTTTGGCAAATTGTTCCCAATCACCCCAAATGGGGGTCCAATTGAGACCCTTATCAAAGGATTTGGCAACCACATAATTACTGGTTGCATAAATCACATCACCTGTGCCGGAAGTTTTTAAAAACTCCCATGCAATTTGGGGATCCAAATTCCCACCTCCAAAATTGGATTCCATTACCTGCCAGGTGTCGCCCCCATCAGTGGTTGATGCAATATGGATCACGATATCTCCTTGAAAATCAGCCACCGAGGCCAGTATCTCATTTTCGTCAAATACCAAGACATCTTCTACGTTCTTGCCTTGCAAACCAATGGCTTGAAATGAACCTTCTTCATTTATATTCTTTTTATAAATACCATCCTCTGTGGCGGCATATAGCAAATTTTCTTCTAGTACCAGTTTATTTACTTTTAATCCGTTAAGACCAATTTTATTCCATACAAAAATGCTTTGCTCGTCTGGGACAGGGTCGTTGTCGTTATTGCTGCAAGAGTTTGACACTAGGGCGATAATAAAGTAAAGGACCGATTTTGAGAGGATTGTTAAAGCATTTTTCATTTTTTTAATCATTTAATATATTACAGATGTTTACTATTAATGTGGTTATGATTCAGGGCTCATAGAGAGATGCTATGAGTGGCAATAGGTTGCGCCTATTGATCAAATCTTTTTATTGAAGGAAAATGTGGGGCCGGATTTTGTTTTTTAACCGATTTGCAGACCATGTTCGTATAAGGGGTTGGCAATCAATTGAGAATTTCTAAAACCTGTATCAAGTCAGTGTCCAGTGTAAAAGGAAAAGCAGAATAAGTGACTGTTTTGAAATTGAATTGAAAAAATGATTATGGCGGCTTTTTTAACCACAAAGACACAAAATATGCGAAAGTATCCGATGGACCCTACAGACCGCCAATGGCAAGTTATAAAAAAAAATAGGCGATAAGCACAGGAACCCTTTGCGCAAAGTGGTCAACGCTTTACTTTACATAACGAAGTCGGGCTGCCAGTGGCGCATACTGCCCAAGGAGTACCACTCATGGCAGAGCGTCTACTATTATTTCAGGAAATGGAAACGTGACGGGATGTTCGAGGAGATGTACGACGCCCTCTTGTAGATGGTCCGAAAGTGGAAGGGAAAGTGCGGTTCGCCGTAGGTCGGGATCGTGGATAGCCAGAGCGCGAAGTCCGTCAACGTCTGCCCCAATTCGTCCATTTTGTCCTCTGGCACATTGTACATAACCGTCATCTGCAACATATCCGTATGCTCCAACGGAAAGCTGTGTTTTGTTTCCTCCTTGCTGATACGTATCGTTTTCCATGGTCCGGCCTCGGACCAG
>JBBSKR010000100.1:0-12028 GCA_038256135.1 Flavobacteriales bacterium
CCAAACGGTTACAATTTCATTTAGATGTTGCATGATAACATCGTTCTTACCATTAAACTCCGTAAGGAAGTTACTTAAAATACAGCCAAAATCCATTTCATTATGTACTGCTGTTTCCATTGCATTGTCAAAACAGTTCGTGATCAATGTCAATGGATTTTTATGACCTTCCAGGGGTTCTATTAAGGTGCTATACACCTTACGTGCCATTAGATTTTGAATAATTTGGATAAAGAAATCCTCTTTAGACTCAAAATGGTAATAGAAGGCACCTTTGGATAGTTCCAATTTCTTAAGGATGTCATCCACACTGGTATTATAATAACCATTCGTATAGAATAATTCCAATCCTGTTACTTGCATACGTTGCATGGTAGCCATGCGTTTTAAACTCTTTTTCATAATATTTAGATTTGGGTAAATCCGACCAATTGGTCTAATCAAAGAACCACGAATGAAGACAATGTTTCAGGATTCTTAGTTGTATGTACGCAAAAATTCGGTGAAAGTTTAAAAATTCGATGAATGGCAGGACAAACTATGGGCATTACAAACCGGGCGGTCTGTTAAAGTGCACTATAGCAGCGTTCACTGACCTCTAAAAACCGCCTAATCATTTAAAAAAGGGGAGGTTGGATTGATGCTATGGCGGTTAAATTGCTGTGGTTAACAGCAACCACCACCATCATAATGAAAAGTAGATTCACTGATGAAGATATCATTTCTTCCTAGGGATGCTAAAGCTCCGGCGGTCTTATCACACACGGCTAAAGGTTGATTTTTGAGTAAAATATGTCCTTTTTTATCGTCAAAATAGTCTTCCGCACCATAATAAATAGCCGCTTTTCCGGTAAAAACACAAGGTCCGTCCGCTGGCATAGGATCTTTTATAGCTGCAACCTCAATAGATTCTATGTAAATCAATTCATCTGTTGGGTATGCACCCGGCGCCAATATTCTATATGGTTTTCTTGCCCGTATCTCAATGGTTCCAAAACCCACATCAGTTAATGCCTTTATATATTCTTTGATTGGAATACTTCCACTTAGGCACAATGCCCTCAATCGGTCATCATTTCGTAACACCACATTCATTTCCTGTTCACAGGTTGGATCACTCATAACCAATTTACCATGTGGCTTCAATACCCTATACATTTCTTCAATGGCGCGTTTAAGATCTTCGGCCCTGAAGATATTAAAAAGACAGTTTTGGGCAGCTACATCAATTGTATTGTCAGCTACTGGTAGGTTAAGGGCATCGCCCTTTTTCAATTCAATAAAATTTGAATTAAACCAGTCATTTTGTGCTTCGGCAACTTTGAAATTAACCCGGCTTGCTTCTAGCATTTCATCCACTACATCGACCCCAATAACTCCTCCTTTTCGACGATTGAAATAGGAAAATTGTAACAGCTCCATTCCACCGCCAACCCCTACGTAAAGCATTTTGGGATTATTGGCAAGATCTCTGGCATGTACCGTACTTCCACAACCATAGTTCATCTCTTGCATGATTTTTGGAATTTTCAGACCTGGTAATTCCCAAATGGGATTGGTCGTACAGCATAGACCAACATCTGGTGTTAGCGCAGCTTGCTTATAAAGATCATTCGTTGCTTCTAAATAGCTCATAGTTTTATTATAAATAAGGTGTTAGGCTACAGTTCCTTGGCAGCTACTACCTGCCCCTGCGGTACAACCATAGCAGTGCTGTGAAATGATGATATCCCTATCATTCAATATATCTTCATTATAATCTTTAAGGTGTTTCACCTTACTGGCAACTTTCAAGTCCAGCATTTGGTTGAAGTCACAATCGTACAACCACCCGTCCCAGCTAATTGAAATCGTATTGGTACACATTACATTGGCAACTGCGGCAGGATTGTAGGCCTCGACTAATGCGTACATATAATCCTCATAATTCTCGGAAGCGATTAAGTAATCCAAAAACCTCGCAATGGGCAAGTTGGTTATGGCGAAGAGGTTGTGGAATTGAATATCGAAATCCTCCTTTAGGGCTTTTTTGAAATCCTTTTCCATTGCTGCTTGGTCACCTGGTAAATAGGCACCGGATGGATTGTAAACGAGGTCCAATCGCAAACTACTGCCGGGCAATCCATACCCTCTTTCGTTGAGTTCCTGTAACGCTTTTATCGATTTGTCAAAAACACCATCGCCCCTTTGCTTGTCGGTTTTACCACGGGTATAATGCGGCATGGAAGAAATTACATGTACGTTGTGTTTCTTAAAGAAATCCGGCAAATCATAATATTTTTTATTCGCACGGATAATCGTTAGGTTCGATCGTACAATAAAATCCTTGATCCCCGCCTTGGCCGCTTCTTCGACAAACCACCTAAAATCAGGATTCATTTCTGGGGCACCGCCGGTTAGATCCAACGTATGTGCCTCTGTATTCTTGATTACTTCCAAACATTGACGCATGGTTTCCCGAGTCATAATTTCCTTACGATCCGGTCCTGCATCTACATGGCAATGCTCGCAGACCTGATTGCACATATAGCCTACATTGATCTGTAGGATCTCCAATTTTTTAGGTCGTAAAGGGAAGTGTCCAATTTGCGAAATCTTATCCTTGAAATAGGGTAGTTCGCCATCGGCAAATATGCCCCCGTTGAGAATTTCCAATTGTTTGTTGGAAACTGCTAATTCGTCTCCTTTTGCTTTTAGTGATTTTGTAGCCATTCTTTTTTAGTATTCAGTATTCAGTATTCAGTATTCAGTATTCAGTGACATGTTTGATAAAACTGCCAACTGCTACTCTTTACTACATAGATAATTTATTATACTTATTCATCATTTGTACCCCATGAACCAAGGTGGCACCACTTTCAATGGCCGCGCCAACATGGACCGCTTCCATCATTTCCTCTTTAGTGATTCCTTTTTGCAGTCCATCTTTGGTGTACGCATCGATACAATACGGACATTTAACCACATGCGATACCGCCAAAGCAATTAAGGACTTCTCCCTAGCGCTTAGTGCGCCTTCTTCAAAAACCTTACCATAATAGTCGAAAAATTTGGTTCCGAGCTCTTCGCTCCATTCCGTTATCTTTCCGAATTTTCTTAAATCTGCTGGATCATAATACGTATTTGCCATTGTTTTCTGAGTTTTATTTGTTAACGAATTTTGTTGTTCTTGGTTAAAATAAATTGGGATGCCCTGTCCCATTTTTTCTATTTCGGGAAGGATTTCCATATTGTCCCAAATACCGGATGTAAGGGTATCGCCATAGGCTTCGGGCAAATGGTTTTTATACATTAAGCTTTGAGCCGTTTCTGCATCATATTCAAAAGACTTATGGGTATACTTTATATCATCATCTTCTATTTCCAACAGCATATACCATACTCTTGGGGTACCGTCATTTGCCGGCATACCTATAACTCCTGGATTCAACCATAATCTATCCTTGAGGGTTTGATGAAATGGGAGTCCGCAGTGCCCGGCAATAATGATATCGCTTTCAGTTTGGTCAAAGCATTCCTGTTTGCTGGTATCTGCATTGGAAGCAAATATAAATTCCGAAACATTTCCGTACTTACCGTGAACTACTGTAATTTTTTTTGCACCATAATTGAAACTGATATACTCTGGGATGGTTTCCATCCAGCTTAAAGATTCTTTTGATAAGTGGCCCTTGGTATAGGGAAACCACATTTTTGAAAAATCATCACAGCGTCCACCTGCTTTAAAATCGCAACCGCAATCCTCACTATCATTGGCCAATTGTAGTTCTACATTTCCTGCAATACTTAAGGCACCCCATGTTCTGAATAGCTGCACAGTTTTCTCCGGTTGGGCACAATACCCGGTAATATCGCCGGTACAGATACAATTCTTAGGTGAAATGCCTTCATCCGCAGCAATGGAAATCAATTTTTCCAAAGCTTGCAGATTACTATACACCCCACCGAAAAGCAGGAGCTTTCCATTCTTGGTGCCAATATGTTTTATCTTTTTATCCATATGGGTAATATATAAACCAATAAGCAACAGCCAATACCCCAAAAATTAATCCAGAGTAAATCGGCATATTTGCCCGTGGTAAAAATCAGACTTTTAGGAAACCAATTGAAAACCAGTAAAAATCCAAAAAGTATTCCGCTGAAAACACTCAAGTGAAAACTTATTTTGGGCGCTTTCCCCCTCCAAAATAGAAAAACGGGTGTCAAACCAATCACCATGGTGCCACTAACGGTGGTAGCCGAAAGAATTTCTGCGTCCAAAAATACAGGAATGGTTCCTAAAACTGCAATAATAACCATAGACCATCTGCCGAATTTTAGTGTTTTGCCCAAGTTTAAATCCATGGCCAATAATTTTGAAAATGATGAAAATGTAGAATCCAAGGTGGATGCCGCAGAGGTAATCATTATAAAATTAATGACCAATAAGATCACTATACCAAATGCCTTACCTACTTCCACCGCAGCTTGCCCTTGCATTCCCTGAGACTGCGCATAAACACCGATAACACTGAATAATACGATACAAATGGCTCCGAGTACACTTGCCCATAAAAAACTTTTCAAAGTTACGTTGGGACTACTTAAAAACCCCCTGTCCGTTAATACAGGATCGTGGAATGGATAACTAAACGATTGTAATAAAGCCGCGAATAATAAATTCATGCCGGTTGCAAAGGACCAAATCCCTGAATTTGTCACTTCAGTTACCGTCAAGGAAGTATCCTTTCCAAATATAGTGAACAATATTACCATTAATAGGACTGAAAAAAGGCCCATTTGGATAACATCCGTAAAAATGGAGCTACTCATGCCTCCTTTGAGGACATACGCCAATGTAAGGCCTGTAAACACTAGAATGGACCAATAATAGGAACTTGTGCCAATTTCGCCAAAATAGGAACCAATGACCATGGTGTTGCTCCAAACCTCATTGAATAAACGTATTGCTATCAAAATTGAAAATACGGAAACCGCGGTCTTTCCAAATTTGGTGGATAGAAATTCATGTATACTAGAATACCTGCCATGTAGGCGCATCCTATAGATGATAACTCCGGCAACGGCAAAGGAAAGATAGTAACCTGCATAGGCCACGCCACCTACAATACCAAATTCCAACCCTAAATTGGCAGCATTGGTAATACTCTTGGCGAATATCCACGAGATAATAAGGCTACCCATGAGCATAAAGGTATTAGGAGCCTTTTTCTTTTGGACCGCCTTATAAAACTGATTGGTATCTTTTGCATACGGGGAAAATAAGAACAACACCAAGCTTGATGCTATTATCAATCCCCATTGCCAAATCTTTACTTCAGTCATTAAATTCTCTATTATAATAAAGTCAACAATCGATTATTTTTATTATCATTTTAAATCCTTGAGACCTCTTTAAGGGGACAATATTGCTTACTAAAATTTTAGGTCTCGACTGCGCCCGACCAGACAGGATTATCTATTTTCAACCATCAACCATCAACCATCAACCATCAACCATCAACCATCAACCATCAACCATCAACCATCAACCAATTTTATTCATCCCACCAAACAGGTACGTTGATACTGTTACCATCTGTTTTACCTGCAGCAGCTGCATAGTTCACACTGTTCAAAGCCTCCTCCTCTGCAGGATAGGGCATACGAATCGGAATAAGATTATCATTTAGGCTAGCCGAAATGGTTTTTAGTTGCGGAAACCCCGTTCTTCTGTATTCTACCCAACCTTCATATCCATTAATCATATTGGCGATCCATTTTTGAGTGATAATATTTTCTAATGGATTACCGTTTGCCAAAGCTCCTTCTGTAACCAGATAATCTGTTGGCAACTCCACTTGCCAGTAATCAAAGGCCTGGGTTACTCCGGTATCATACAATGTTTGGGCATCCCCTGTAATTAGTCCCTTTTGGGCGGCTTCCGCTAAAAGGAAGTGTGTTTCCATACTGGTCATAAAGTTGGCATCCAAAAGTCCGGTAGTTTCTCTAAAAATATTCCCTAAAAGGGAGTAATCTGCTATAGAAACCCCCGTAGAGGCATCTATACCGTTTAGAAGTCCATTAAATCCACTGTCCTCACTATTGGCAAAAGGACGGTACAAACGGCCCAATCGAGGGTCATTCAATTCGGTTAAGATCTCGTCCATCGTTTCTGAAAGCACATAGTTATTAAAATCACCAATTCTAAGACGGGCCAATCTAAAATTGTTCGGCTCACCATCCGTAAAATTGAAGACAGCATTTTCATTATTTTCATCGATAAAATTTTCTTCCGTCACTATAGCCTGTATTTGGGCGGCAACATCCACCTTTTCAGAAATACGCATTAGGTATTTGATCTTAAGGGAATTTGCAAAGCGGATCCATCCGTTCAAATCCCCATCGAATAAAATATCACTCTCTAAGCCAATACTGCCAGAGTAAGCTTGTATTGCAGCAATACCTTTATCCAAATTGTCCAAAATGCCACCGGTTTCCAAATAAATGGATTCCTGTGTATCGTATACCGGCGTTACCGTCGTAATATCACCTTTAAAGGCTTCAAAATAAGGCACATCTCCAAACAAATCCGTTAGACCGGCGGCCATATAGGCTTTTAGAATTCTCGACGGGCCTTCATACACTGTAAATGCGGTATTTTCTTGGGACAGATTCAATATAATTTCATTGTCCCTTAGGTTTTGATAAAAAATAGGCCACGGATTACCACCCAATTGGGGAGATTTTAAATTGTGGCGATCGAAAAGATTAAAATCAAGTGCCGTGCTATACTGCCCAAGTAAATTACCGGCGGTAAAACCTTCGTAAGACATTTGTTCCCCAAAATCATAAATAACCTGCCTAAGCAAAAGACTGGGTTGTACCGTTACCGGGGCGTTGGAATTGGTATTGATTTCCTCAAAATCTTTGGTACATGAGGTAAAAAATGTAAATGCAAGTACAAAGCTCAAATAGAAGCCGAAACGCTGAAATCGTGCTTTTCTGTTTCCCTCGATCTTGGCACTGCCGCGAAATACGGGTAGCATTCGCAATGTACCTATCGACTGAGCCTGCCTGCCGGCGAGGCAGACTCGAGGGGACAACCATTTCTCTACTAAAGTTGATATTTTATATAAATTTTTCATTTTTCATTTTTAAAAATTAAACCCTGCTTTAAACCCAATACTTCTGGTAGTGGCATAAGACATGTCTTCCACACCACTAATAAATCCCTGACCTTGTACGGCCAGTTGTTCGGGGTCAAAGTGCGGATTTTCCGTTAGGGCGAACAGGTTTCTACCAATTAGGGATAAGTTTAAAGTAGCCTCTTGATTTAATATATTGAGGTTATCAAACGTATAACCTATTGAGAATTGCCGTAGTTTTAAAAAGGAAGCGTCGTAGGTATTGTTTTCTTCATGGTTTCGGTCATAAAATTGTCGGTAATAGCTTTCTGCAGAAACTGCCACTGTATTGGGCGTGTAAACAGGATTGTCTGAGGTACCCGTGTTAACAACTCCTTCCGGCACTATACCGGCTTCTGGTCTAAAAACTGTTTCAGCAAGTTGACCGCCTACATTTCCTAAAGCTTTGGTCCGGGATACGATAATTCCTCCTTGCCGCCAATCTAAAAGAAAGCCAAGATTCCATTTTTTATAATTGAATTGGTTATTAAAGCCCAGCATAAAATCCGGATTATAATTCCCTAATTTTTGAAGGTTGTTATCCGGAATATATCGGCCTGCATCCGTAAGGACAAAATCACCATTTTCATTTTTGAGATAGCCGGTTCCGTAAAGATCGCCAACACGACCCCCTTCTTCCACCTGTAAAAATACAGTTTGGTTTTGACTGTCGTAGATTCTGGAATAGGCCAATGTCAACCGGCCGTTTTCCTGTGGTAAATCTTCCACCGTAGAACGGTTTGTGCTAAAATTGAGTGTACTGTTCCACTGTAGGTTTTGGGAGAGTGCCGGCGAAATACCTAAAATTATTTCCAATCCTGTCGACCGCACTTCTCCACCATTGACTACCTGCTGTGTATATCCAGAGGAAATGCCGATTGGGAGGGAAATAATTTGATCTTTGGTCAAGGCATCGTAATACGAAACATCGAAACGTAATTGATCACCAAATAACCGTATGTCCGCACCAACTTCTAAAGAGGAGGTTCGTTCGGGTTGTAGATTCGGATTTGCAATGGTATTGGAGTTACTAAATGTGGGCTGACCGTTAAATGGGGTCTGCGCTACAAATGCGCCCGTAGTTTGGTACGGATTGGTGTCATTGCCTACCTGAGCCCAACTGGCCCTTAGTTTTGCAAATGAAACTGCCTGAGGCAGATCTATAACTTCGGATAGGATGAAGCTACTTGAAAAGGATGGATAAAAGAACGAAGTATTGTCAACGGAAAAGGGCGTAGCTAAAGCACTTGACCAATCGTTACGGCCGGTAATATCCAAGAAAAGGAAATCTTTGTACCCAAATTTTGCCAGCCCAAAGAAACTATTGATACGTTTGTTGGACTCAAATTCAAAAACCTCCACTGGAGACGCCGCGTTGGATAAACGGAAAACACCCGGTTGTGCCAAATTGGTAGTCTGGGATTGCGAGGTAAAAGCCTTTTGATCCAAACGGTTACCGCCCAACGAAACCTCTAGGCTTACCTCATCGAACTTGTTACCATAGTTAAATAGAAAATCGGTATTGATTTCCCTGAAAAATACATCATGTTCTGCATATCCACCATTTCTAAATCGATTGGAGCTGTTAGCCCTTCGTAATTGACGTAATTCGCTGGAATAGTCCATTCCGGTGCGTATCGATGCCGTAATATGTTGTGTTATATCGTAACTTGCGGATACATTTCCAAAAACCCTATCCCTGTTAAAGGAATTTCTGTTTTCATAGAGTATAAAATAGGGATTGTCAAAAAAGGTATAGTTGAAGGAATATTGCTGAACCCCTTCCAAGCCCGGCTGCCAATAGTTTTTAAGATTTTCAATACTCAAGGAACGGGGTCCCCAAGCCACCAAGGAATAATTTACATTTTCTGAACCATAACCGTTAGATGGGCGATTATCACTTTTCGAATTTATATAGTTGATGGAAGAATTGATTCGTAATCTTTCAATGGGTTGAAAATTCAAACGCGCGCCAATGGTTTGCCGGTCTAGGTTAACCCCTGGAATAATGGACTCACTTCGTAAATCGGTAAAGGAGAGGCGGAAATTTCCTTTTTCAAAACCAGATGCAATAGCAATATTGTTGATCAACGTCGTTCCGGTTTCATAAAAATCTTTCAAGTTATCTGGATGCGAATTAAATTCGGTGGGGGTAATGGGAATTCCACTGTAAAGGGCAGTATCGCCACCACGCACCACGGTTCCATCGGGTAACGTTACCGGACTGTCATATTGCGGCACCAAATTGCCGACATCCAATCGTGGCCCCCAACTGTAGGTAATCAAATCATTTGTTCCCCCTCCGAGTCCATCAACAAAGGCGAATTCTCCAGCATTTCCTTGTCCGTATTCATTTTGGAAATCGGGCAATCTGAATGCCGAATCCACAAAGAAGCTGGTATTATAACCAATACCTAGACCTTTGGTATTCTTGCCACTTTTTGTTTCAATAATAATGACGCCATTTGACGCTCTTGTACCGTATAAAGCTGCAGCACTGGGTCCTTTTAGAACGGAAACGGCTGCGATATCATCTGGATTAACCTCCATGGCGCCATTTCCAAAATCTATTTCCTGAAAGCCTGCGGCCGCCTCACTGGTAAAATTGAAAACTGAATTGTTATTGATGGGCACTCCGTCTACAATAAACAATGGATTGTTGTTGGAGAAGGAAGCTTCTCCCCGTATTGTAATTTTTGAGGATGATCCAACTCCTGTAGCCCCTTGATTAATGGAAACGCCGGCTAATTTACCGGAAAGATTATCCAAAAAGTTTACTGATTTAACCTCGGTTATACCCTGTGCGTCAAGACTTTGAACGACATATCCCAGTTCCTTGGTTTCTCGTTTCAGTCCCAATGCCGTTAGAACTACTTCATCCAGTATTTCTGCCGATTCCCTAAGGGTTACATTGATAGTACGGTTGTAGTTTATAGGGATGCTTTTGGTTTGAAATCCCAAAACCGAAAATTCCAATGCGCCAATAAGATTTGGGACTTCTAAAGAATAAATCCCATCTTCATTTGTTGTAGTTCCGGTTGTAGTACCGGTTAACAAAATATTGACGTAAGGAACGCTTTTTCCCTCGGTATCGGTTACGGTACCGGTAATTGTTTCTTGAGCTTTAACCGCTGTTACTAAAAACAGGGTCAATGCCATTAAGGAATACTTCATTAATAGGTATTGAACGGGATTGTACATTGGCCCATGAATTGGGCAGATTGATTCTAGACCAATAATCCCTTAGGCGAACCTTTGTTGTACAATGACCTGTGAAGAAACAGATCTGTGAAGATGTATTTTTTATAACATAGTCTGTTTTTATGCCCTAAAATGAACGCAATTAACTTTAGAATATAACCGGACAGCGACCTTGAAAAGGTTAAAATAGCTTTTAAATCCTTCTCGGAATCCAAATCTTGAAGTACTGGAAGCTTAACTATTTCCAATGATTCACGCTTAAGCCAAAGAGATATTCGATTGAAAAGAACGAAACGTTGCCAGGGTAAATTTTTAAAAATGGCGCAATCGAAGTTTGCTTTTTGCAGGCCCATCAGATAAAAACCACCATCAGCGGACGGACCAAAAACCGTTTTGCCCAAGGCGAGCTGATGTGCCGCTTTTTTAAGATGTTGGGTTTTTAAATTCGGGGTGTCGTTACCAATGGTAATGATGTTTTCAAATCCTGCATCAAAAACTGCGGCTATGGCATTGGTAAAGCGTTCGCCGAAATTGGAACCTAGCTGTTCCTTTTCCGTAAAATGAAAAATAGGTAAACCAGTACGTTCGGCTTTTTGAAGTGTGGTTTGGGTAAGCGCATCAAATAATTGTTCACCAGCGGGAATTGCTTTCATATTCAATTCCTCTTTTGCGGAATTGGCAAATACCAAAATGGCTGTTGTGTGTAGTGAACTCAATTAAATTTTCTTTCTAGTTAATGAACTTACGTAAAAAATCACCAAAGGTTTTCCTTATTTTTAGAATTATGTATGCGAATATATATGAAATAACCTACGAAATGGCATAATGACAGTTTTAGACTATTGGTTCGGTTTTAATTTAAACTGCATCTCATTTACTCCCATAAATATCAGATGATATACAAAAAAGGACTTCTAAAACACATTTTAAGGAGTGTTGGAATATCCATAATTCGATAAAACTGACCGATTAGCCTAAAAAACACTTAAAATTTCATTGAATTTTAGAAAATATTTAGCATTTGCTAGTTAAGTTATGGCATAGCTATTGCCATTAATGCAGCAGAAGAAATGAATACTGAAAATTAAAATTAATATGGAATCGAACACAAAAAGGAAAAGAGTTTGGAAGCAATATCTCTTTTCAGCACTAATTGCCCTTGCCGTAAGTTATGGGGTAATTGAATTCAACAAACAGTCAACCAAAGAGTCTACAGGAGTGACCGTCGTGGATTCTGTTCCCGGGAAACATGTATTGTACACCGCGGACAATGAGGGAAACATTAAACCTCTGGATTTTACCGAAACTTCGAAAAAGGTTTTGGATGCCGTTGTGCATATCAAATCTACTCAGTCCGGTGCTAGTTATGGAAACCAAGGAACACGTGAAATACCAGATCCTTTCAAGGAATTTTTCGGTGATATGTTCAAACGGCAGTCCCCAGAAGGAATGCAGTCGCAACCTAGGGTCGGTACTGGTTCTGGCGTCATCATAAATGACAAAGGGTATATCGTCACCAATAATCATGTAATCGATAATGCAGACGAGGTAGAAGTAACACTGTATAATAACCGATCATATAAAGCAACGGTGATAGGAACTGATCCCACTACCGATTTAGCACTTTTACAGATCAATGCCGATAATTTGAAAATCATGTC
>JBBSKR010000101.1:0-11988 GCA_038256135.1 Flavobacteriales bacterium
AATTCCCTACCAAACATACTACTCCCGATGCCTTGGTCATCAATAAACATTTAGCATTAATGAACGATGCAGGCGTAGAGTTCTGTTTTATGGAGGTGAGTTCTCACGGAATCCATCAAAAAAGAACAGAGGGACTTGTTTTTGAGGGAGCTATTTTCACAAATCTGTCCCACGATCATTTAGATTATCATAAGACGTTTGCCGAATACCGGGATACCAAGAAAATTTTGTTCGATCAACTATCCAAAGCGGCATTTGTCCTTACCAATATAGATGATAAGAACGGCTTGGTGATGTTACAGAATACCAAGGCCAGAAAATATACCTATGCCCTAAAAAATTATGCGGATTATAGGGCGCAGATTTTGGAAAACCAGTTTGATGGTCAGCTTTTGAAAATTAATGAGCACGAATTGTGGACCAAGCTGATCGGTAATTTCAACGCCTATAATATGTTGGCCATTTACGCTACTGCTGATATATTGGGCCTAGAAAAATTGGAAACCTTACGATTGTTGAGCGAGTTGGATAATGTAGATGGAAGGTTTCAATATTATATCTCAAAAAATAAAATTACGGCTATAGTTGATTATGCCCATACGCCGGATGCTTTAAAAAATGTGCTTGAGACAATCAACACGTTGAGAACTGGAAATGAAAACGTCATCACCGTTGTGGGGTGTGGTGGCGATAGAGACAGATCGAAGCGTCCGGTAATGGGCAATATCGCATCGGAAATGAGTAACAAAATCATCTTTACTTCCGATAATCCAAGAACCGAATCCCCAACGGAAATCATTGCTGAAATGGAAGCCGGGGTGGAGCCCCAACACGTAAAAAAAATATTGGCGATTGAAAACAGGGAGCAGGCCATAAAAACTGCCTGTCAATTGGCGAATGCCAACGATATCATTTTGGTTGCGGGCAAAGGTCATGAGACCTACCAGGAGACCAATGGGGTGCGTAAAGATTTTGATGATTTTAAGATTGTTAGAGCATTGCTAAAAAGCCTTGGTAAGTAAAATTGGGTGTAAGAACGCCATAATGAAAAAACTATGTTAACCTACTTGTTCGAATACTTAGAAAAGCAATACCAGTTCCCAGGGGCTACGCTATTTCAGTTTAGTACGTTTCGCGCAGGTATGGCCATATTGTTCGCTTTGATTATTGCAACTGCCTATGGAAAACGCATAATTCTTTTTCTACAAAAGCAACAAGTTGGGGAAACAATACGCGATTTAGGCCTAGAAGGTCAAAAGCAAAAAGCGGGTACGCCTACCATGGGTGGTGTTATCATCATCTTGGCAACCTTGATTCCGGTAGTACTTTTTGCCCGTTTAGAAAACATCTATATCATGCTTCTGATTTTCACCATGCTTTGGATGGGAATCATTGGTTTTTTGGATGATTACATCAAGGTTTTTAAAAAGAATAAGGAAGGACTAAAAGGGAGGTTCAAGGTATTGGGTCAGGTTGTGTTGGGCCTTATCGTAGGTGCTGTCCTCTACTTTCACCCAGCTGTAACCATGCGTGATCATGACAAAAACATCATTACGGAACAGTATACCGTAGAGCAGGTGAAAGGGGAGGAAATCAAATCTACCATGACCACGGTGCCCTTTTTTAAGAACAATGAATTTGATTATGGGAATTTGATTGAATGGGCCGGGGAAGGTGCCCAAGAATATGCCTGGTTATTGTTTATTCCGATAATTATTTTAATCGTAACCGCGGTTTCCAACGGCGCAAACCTAACCGATGGTATCGACGGACTTGCTGCAGGTACTTCGGCGATCATCGTATTTACGCTCGGCATTTTCGCCCTGGTTTCCGGGAATATTATTTTTTCCGATTACCTCGATATCATGTACATCCCACGAGTTGGGGAATTATTGATTTTCATTACAGCTTTTGTAGGTGCCCTGATCGGGTTTCTATGGTACAATGCTTATCCGGCCCAAGTATTTATGGGCGATACGGGTAGTTTGACCATTGGTGGAGTCATTGCGGTCATCGCCATTATCGTTCGAAAAGAATTATTGATCCCAATTTTATGCGGAATATTCTTTGCGGAGTCGCTCTCTGTGATGTTACAGGTAGGGTATTTCAAATATTCCCGTAAGAAATACGGGGAAGGCAGGCGCATATTTTTAATGTCGCCCTTGCACCATCATTATCAGAAAATAGGATATCACGAGAGTAAGATCGTTACCCGTTTTTGGATTATTGGGATTCTCCTGGCCATTGTAACCGTGGTGACCTTAAAAATTAGATAATCCCATCCCTAGCCCTTCCCAAAGGGAAGGGAATAAAAAGGAACAGGATGAATGAAGAAAAGGGGAATAAAGAAGAGTTCAATGTAAAACTTCCCTCCTTTGGAGGGATTGAGGGAGGACTTTTAGTAGTGCTAGGCGGAGGAGAAAGTGGTGTAGGTACGGCCATATTAGGATTGAAAAAAGGATACGAAGTATTTGTGTCGGATAAAGGAAAAATAAAGGAAAAGTATAAAAACGTTCTTGAACATTTTGGAATTGATTGGGAAGAGGAAACCCATTCTGAACAGCGGATTTTAAAGGCCGATTTGGTGATGAAGAGTCCGGGTATACCGGATAAGGTATCAATTGTGAAGCAGTTGGTAGAAAAAGGGGTGCCTGTGATATCTGAAATTGAATTTGCATCCAAATATACCGATGCGAAGATTATAGGAATCACCGGAAGTAATGGCAAGACCACTACCACCATGCTCACGAACCATATTTTGGCATCGGGCGGGTTAAATGTAGGTATGGCAGGCAATATTGGCGATAGTTACGCGAAGATGGTGGCAGAAAATGATTACGAGTAGTACGTGTTGGAGATTAGCAGTTTTCAGCTGGATGGTATCGTAGATTTTAAACCCCATATCGCGGTGATTACCAACATAACGCCAGATCATTTGGATCGATATGACTATTCATTTGCAAACTATATCGCCTCAAAATTCAGAATATCTGAAAACAAGGACGAAACGGATTATTTAATCTATGATGCAGATGATCCAGTAATAGTACAACGGCTTAAGGAACGCCCGGTCAAATCCATATTAGTGCCATTTTCCTTGACCAGGACCTTTAAGCAAGGGGCTTTTTTAGAACAAAACGAAATTAAGATAAAAACAACAACAGACACTATAAGTATGAATCAAGACACTTTGGCCTTAGAAGGTCAACACAATGTAAAGAACACGATGGCAGCTGCCACTATTGCGAAATTGGTTGGTATCCGTAAGGAAACCATAAGGGCTTGTGTGTCAAATTTTCAAGGGGCACCGCACCGCTTGGAAAAGGTATTGAAAATACACCATGTGCAATATATCAACGACTCAAAGGCAACCAACGTGAATTCAGCCTATTATGCCTTGGATAGTGTGAAAACACCAGTAGTTTGGATCGTAGGAGGTGTAGACAAGGGTAATGAGTATATGGAATTGATGCCATTGGTACGTGAAAAGGTGAAGGCCATTATCTGTTTGGGAGAGGACAATGAAAAGATTAAGCATGTATTTGGAAATGCAGTTGATCTTCTAGTAGAAACCTTTGCGATGGAAGAAGCGGTTAAAGTAGCCTATAAAATTGCGGAACGCGGAGATACCGTATTGTTATCGCCCGCCTGTGCAAGTTTTGATTTGTTCAAAAATTACGAAGATCGCGGAGATCAATTTAAGAACTGTGTAAAAAACCTGTAAGTTGCTGAAAATTTTTCAAAATATAAAAGGGGATAAAGCCATTTGGGCCATTACGGCGCTTCTGGCCTTGTTTTCATTTTTGCCTGTTTACAGTGCCAGTAGTAACCTGGTCTACGTAATAGGCAACGGTACACCTGCGGGCTACTTGGTCAAGCATGCTATATTACTGTTCTTGGGTTTTGGCATAATTTACGGCGTTCATAAAATACCGACCCATTTTTTCAAAGGGCTTTCCATGATAGCCCTGCCCATAGTACTGGTGTTATTGGTCTTTGTTTTGGCGCAGGGCACATCGGATGGGGGGACCAATGACAGCCGTTGGATCCGTATTCCTTTGGTAGGGTTCGGTTTTCAACCCTCTAATCTGGCCGCCGTAGTGTTGATGATTTATGTAGCCCGGTATTTTTCAAAGGTCAGGGACATTAAGGTAACTTTCAAAGAAAGTATTTTGCCTTTATGGCTTCCGGTATTTTTGGTTGTTATACTCATTTTACCGGCAAACTTTTCTACCGCCGCCATCATCTTTTCAATGGTGTTGATGTTATGCTTTTTGGGAGGATATCCTTTGAAATATTTAGTAGGGATAATTGGTACGGGGGTAATGTGTCTGTCCATCTTTATATTGACCGCAAAAGCTTTTCCGGATCTATTTCCAAATAGGGTGGATACCTGGATGAGCCGTATCGATAGCTTTTCAAATCCAGAGGACACCGAAGCGAACTATCAAATAGAGAAAGCCAAAATTGCGATTGCAACCGGCGGGATCGTCGGCAAGGGTGCCGGTAAAAGTATACAAAAGAACTTTCTACCACAGAGCTCTTCAGATTTTATCTACGCCATCATTGTAGAAGAATACGGCTTGGTGGGTGGTTTTGCATTGATGTTCTTTTATCTGTTTTTGTTGTTCCGAATCGTGGTTGTGGCCAATGGCTGTAAAACGATTTTCAGCAAATTATTGGTGCTTGGCGTTGGGTTGCCCATTGTTTTTCAAGCCTTGATCAACATGGCGGTTGCAGTAGAATTATTTCCGGTAACGGGACAGAATTTACCCTTGATCAGTAGTGGAGGAACATCGAGTTGGATGACCTGCTTGGCCATTGGTATCATTTTGAGTGCAAGTAATAAAAGTATCGTGCAGGAGAGTGCCTCTGCCTCTGACATAGATGAGACCAACCCCTTAGAGATTTTAAGTGGGCAATTATAGGTTCATATTATCAGGTGGTGGAACGGGTGGACATATATATCCGGCTATTGCCATTGCCAATGAGTTGAAAAGAAGGCATCGTGACGCGGAATTTTTATTTGTGGGTGCCAAGGATAGAATGGAGATGGAAAAAGTGCCACAGGCAGGGTATCATATAGAAGGATTATGGATTACCGGGTTACAGCGGAAACTGACCCTTAAAAATATACTGTTTCCCATAAAATTGATAAGTAGTCTGATGAAAGCGAACAACATCATATCCAAGTTTAAGCCCCATGCCGTAATAGGTACAGGAGGGTTTGCCAGTGGTCCGTTGTTGAAGATGGCAACCGTAAAGGGGATTCCCTGCTTGCTACAAGAGCAGAATTCCTTTGCGGGGATTACCAACAAATTACTAAAGAATAAGGTGGAGAAAATCTGTGTGGCTTATGATGGCATGGACAAGTTTTTTCCAAAGGAAAAAATTATAAAAACCGGAAATCCGGTACGGGCAGATTTGGTGGAACTAAAGATTTCTAAAAAAGAGGCCTTGGAATTTTTTGATCTTCGATCTAATAAAAAAACGCTTTTGATATTGGGGGGAAGTTTGGGAGCAAGGCGCATCAACCAATTGGTTGCGGACCATCTAAGTTATTTTAAAGCATTGGGCTTGCAGGTAATATGGCAATGTGGAAAGGGGTATTACGACTTGTATAAAGCAAACCATGCGGAGTCCATCAAGGTACATGCCTTTTTGAACAATATGGACAAGGCGTATGTAGCTGCAGATTTTATAATCTCACGAGCTGGGGCGGGGGCGGTATCGGAACTGTGCCTGGTTGGAAAACCAACTTTTTTCATTCCTTCACCGGTTGTTGCGGAGGACCATCAAACCAAAAATGCTTTATCGCTTGTCGGCCATAATGCGGCGTTGATGATTAGGGAGAAGGACTTGGACGAAAAGTTTAAGAGTGAATTTGAATCGGTTTTCACATCCGAAGAAAAGCAAAAACAACTATCAAAGAATATTAAAGAATTGGCATTACCCAACGCCACAAATGACATTTGTGACGAGGTTGAAAAACTATTGAAGTAATATGGACATTGAGCAAATACATAGGGTGTATTTTATAGGTATAGGGGGCATCGGGATGTCTGCCTTGGCCCGGTATTTTGCGTTTATAGATAAAACCGTTGCCGGTTACGATAAAACGGAATCACCTTTGACTACAGAATTATCTGAAGCTGGAATCGCTATTCATTATACCGATGACATTAAAGAAGTCCCTATCGAATTCAAGAATCCTGAGCATACCCTGGTCGTGTATACCCCTGCGGTTCCAGCAAGTCATTCAGAGTATAATTATTTTGTGGACCATGGTTTTGTAATCAAAAAAAGATCAGAGGTATTGGGATTGATTACAAAGGACTCGTTCTGTTTTGCGGTTGCCGGAACCCATGGAAAAACTACAACATCTAGCATCCTTGCACATTTGTTGAAGGAAACGGGCGTTTCACTAACAGCATTTTTAGGCGGAATTTCAGAAGATTTCAATAGTAATTTTTTATTGGAAGGTACCGATTACTCCGTTGTGGAAGCAGATGAATTTGACCGTTCATTCTTACGCTTAACACCAAATGTAGCCTGTGTGACCTCAATGGACGCGGATCATTTGGATATCTATGGGGATGTGAAGGAATTGGAAAAATCTTTTGTTGAGTTTACAAAGCGATTGAAACCGGGCGGAAAATTGTTCGTTCGAAATGGCCTGCCCTTGGAAGGTCTTACCTATGGTATTGAAGACGATTCGGATTATTGTATCCGAAACATAAAAATAGAACATGGTACCTACATATTCGATTTGGGAACCCCTGAAACAACGCTAAAAGGGGTTAGGTTCAACAAACCGGGCCGGCATAACTTGCTCAACGGTTTGGTTGCTTTTGCTATGGCGATGCAAGCAGGTCCCCCACCGCATCGCCTTGCTGAAGCTTTGGCAACTTTTAAGGGAGTGCAACGTCGCTTTTCCTATAAAATTAAAAATGATGAATTTATTTTTATAGATGATTATGCCCATCACCCAACGGAAATAAATGCCGTTTTTGAAGCTATTTCAGAAATGCATCCCAATAAAAAAGTATTGGCTGTTTTTCAACCCCATTTATATTCTAGGACTAGGGATTTTGCCGATGATTTCGCTAAAAGTCTATCGCAATTTGAAAACATATTGTTGTTGGAAATCTATCCGGCGCGTGAAGAGCCCATTACAGGAATAGATTCAAAATGGTTGTTGGATAAAATGACCAGCCCTAATAAAAAATTAGTTTCAAAGGAACAAATCATTTTTCAAATTAAAATTCAAAATCCTGAGGTTTTGGTCACAATGGGAGCTGGGGATATTGGTTTGGAAGTAGTAAAAATTAAAAAAGAAATGAGTTATGCGGATTAATTGGAATTTTTTAAAATTAATGACTTTGGTTCTGGTAATCATGGGGTTGTATGCGTTTTCCAATGAGCGTAACAAGTCTAAGAACATCACTGGGATGAAGGTGGAATTTGTTGGGGATCAAAATTTGTACCTCACCGAGGGTACGGTTAATAAATTGTTAATACAAAAATATGGCAGTCTAAAAAATGTCCCTAAAGAAAATATAGTTTTGAATACTATAGAAAAGGCCATTGCGGCTAATGAAATGGTTAAAAGTGCCCAGGTCTATATAACTATAGATGGTGAGCTTACGTCGAAAATTGTTCAGCGAAAACCAATCGGACGCATAGAGGGGGATGCCAAGTTTTATTTGGATGATCAAGGAAAAAGAATGCCACTTTCCAACAATCATTCAGCAAGGGTTCCTATAATAACAGGCAATATCACTGGTAAAAGCCTTGAGGATGTGTATGTCATTTTGGAGCTCATTAATAAGGATGAATTTTTTCGTAAAACGGTAATAGGTATTCACGTCAAGTACGAGAACGATTACCAACTGCGATTAAGGCTTAATGACTTTGTAGTGAACATAGGGGATATTGAAGATTTGGAAGAGAAGTTCAGCAATTTCAAGGCATTTTATGCCAAAGCGAACAAGGACAAAACCTTGGGGGATTACGCGGAAGTAAGTTTAAAATTCAATAATCAAGTGGTGTGCACTAAAATTTAATAGAACATGGAACAAACGAATTATTCAGTCGGTCTAGACATTGGAACAACAAAAATTGTTGCCATCATAGGTAAGCAAAACGAATACGGTAAGATCGAGGTATTGGGTATTGGAAAGTCCAAGAGTTTGGGTGTGCACAGGGGAGTCGTTAACAATATTACCCAGACCATAAAGTCGATTCAACAGGCCGTGGAAGAGGCCGAAGCCAATTCTGGACTTAAGATCGGTTCTGTAGTAGTTGGAATTGCCGGTCAGCACATTAGAAGTTTACAACATAGTGACTATATCACAAGAAAAGACTCTGAGGAAGTAATCAATGAAGAGGACTTGGATGTGCTCTGTAGTCAGGTGCACAAATTGATTATGCTTCCTGGGGAAGAGATTATCCATGTATTGCCCCAGGAGTATAAGGTTGATGGCCAAGGCGAGATCCGCGAGCCAATTGGGATGTATGGTGGACGCTTGGAAGCCAATTTCCATGTGGTGGTAGGGCAAGTAGTTTCGATAAAGAATGTAGGCCGTTGCATCAAAAGTGCCGGACTCGATTTAGGTAATATTACCTTGGAACCTTTGGCTTCCTCCTATGCGGTATTGAGCCAGGAAGAAAAAGAAGCAGGGGTAGCCTTGATCGATATAGGGGGTGGAACCACCGACCTGGCCATTTTTAAGGATGGCATCATAAGGCACACCGCTGTTATCCCTTTTGGGGGTGGTGTTATCACAGAGGATATAAAGGAAGGTTGTTCGATTATTGAGAAGCAGGCAGAATTATTAAAGACCAGATTTGGTTCCGCATGGCCAGGGGAGAACAGGGATAATGAGATTGTTTCCATACCAGGATTGCGTGGTAGGGAGCCAAAGGAAATCTCCTTAAAGAACCTATCTAAAATCATTCATGCCCGTGTGGTAGAAATCATAGAGCAAGTCTATGTGGAAATCAAGAATTACGGACATGAGGAGCAAAAGAAAAAATTGATTGCAGGGATTGTTTTGACAGGTGGTGGAAGTCAGCTAAAACACTTAAAGCAATTGGTGGAATATATTACGGGAATGGATACCCGTATTGGCTATCCAAACGAACATTTGGCAGGAGATTCTGATGAAGAGGTCGCTAGTCCTTTATACGCTACGGCAGTTGGACTTTTGATGAATGCGATAAAAAATAAATCCAAACTGAAGCATATTCAAGAGGAAATTGAGGAAGCGGAGGAAATGGTCTATTCAGAACAAGAAATGAAAACTGCTACCCAAAATCGTTTGCATAAGGAACGTAAGTCGGTTTTTGATAAATGGTCTGAAAGACTAAAGGAATTTTTGGACAACGCGGAGTAAGCATAGAGTAAGCATAAAGTAAGAATATACATAACCAGTAATAATTAGAATATGAGCAAGAACAGCGAATTTGATAGTATTTCTTTTGATCTTCCAAAAAATCAAAGTAACGTTATAAAGGTCATCGGTGTAGGTGGTGGCGGTAGTAACGCTATTAACCATATGTTCCAGGCAGGAATCAATGGTGTCGATTTTGTGATCTGTAATACAGATTCACAGGCATTGGACAATAGTCCGGTACCCAATAAAATTCAATTGGGAGTTTCATTGACCGAAGGTTTGGGGGCTGGTGCCAATCCTGAAGTAGGGGAACAGGCTGCAATGGAGAGTATAGAGGAAATCAAATCGATGTTGGACACATCAACAAAGATGATTTTCATTACTGCTGGTATGGGTGGGGGAACAGGAACTGGTGCTGCTCCCGTCATAGCCAAATTTGCAAAGGAACTGGATGTTCTTACCGTAGGTATCGTTACGATGCCGTTTCAATTCGAAGGAAAGATGCGGGTTGAACAGGCACAACGGGGTATTGAAAAATTACGTAAAAACGTAGATTCGCTTATCGTAATCAATAATAATAAATTAAGGGAAGTATATGGGAATCTAGGCTTTAAGGCCGGTTTTTCCAAGGCGGATGAAGTTTTGGCAACGGCTGCACGTGGTATTGCAGAAGTTATTACACACCACTATACGCAAAACATAGATTTACGTGACGCCAAAACGGTACTTTCCAATAGTGGAACGGCGATTATGGGTTCAGCCATAGCTTCCGGTTCTGCAAGGGCGAATGAGGCCATTATGAAAGCGTTGGACTCTCCTTTATTGAACGATAACAAAATACAGGGCGCTAAGAATGTATTGTTATTGATCGTATCAGGGGCACAGGAAATAACGATAGATGAAATAGGTGAAATTAATGACCACATTCAAGTAGAAGCTGGTTACGGTGCCAATATCATCATGGGTGTCGGTGAAGATGAAGAACTAGGGGAAGCCATTGCTGTAACGGTAATTGCCACGGGTTTTAATATAGAGCAACAGGATGATATCGTAAATACCGAATCCAAAAAGATCATTCACACTTTGGAAGACGGTCAACGCGCAGAGGCCATGTTGCTATCCAAAGCAAAGACGGTTCATACGTTGGAGCTGAAGGAGGAAGAGGAAGAAGCAAAACCGGTAAAGAAATATGAGTTTGTAGATGAGGGCGATTTCGATTTGATACCCACGACCAACTATATCAAAAATTTCAATGTTTTTTATGAGGAGGTAGTGGCGAAAAACTACTCCGATGATGATTTTGTTATTATCGATTCCACAGCTGCCCTACGTGATATCGAGGTTATTGACCCAGAAGTATTACGTATTAAGGAAGCGGAGGATCAAATAATCATGAGTTTTGACCTGCCTTTACGGGAAGATGAAGAAGAGAAAGAAAATGTAATTATGTTCAATTTAGATGATGAAGTAAAGGATTTGGACGTTAGCGAAAGTATAGAAATAATTCCAGTTTTGGAGTACAACAAGAATGGTGAAAAACGATATAGCTTGGACGATTATATGCATCTGGAAAATAAATTGACCGGGGCCAAATCAAAAGCCGAAGAATTTGAACCTAAAATTGTGGAAGATGAATTGGTGTTCGAGAAAAGAACGGTAGCTCCAAAAAAAGATACAAATCAAAACAATACTTCCATTGATCCAATGGAAACGCCTATAGAGGAATTGTTGAGGGAAAGGGCCGATGTGAGAAGAAGAAAATTGAAGGATTTCAACTATAAATTCCATAATAGTTTAAATAACATTGATGAGATCGAAAAACAACCTGCTTATAAAAGACAGGGGGTCAATCTTAATGACAATCCAAGGGAAAATAAAATTTCTAGGACATCATTAAGTGACGATAGTAATGATGAAAAACAACTTCGCTCCAATAATTCTTTCCTGCATGATAATGTAGATTAGGAGTTAGGAGGGACAAGAATTTTTAAACCCGGAAACTACCTTAGTTTTCGGGTTTATTTTTTATATTCGCAGACCAAAATAGGGAAGCAATGAGTTTACAGCAAAAGGTAATGGAGCAATTGAAGTTGGCTATGAAAGCAAAGGATTCAGTAGCTCTAGAATCGCTTAGGGCTATAAAATCTGCGCTATTGTTGGCAAGAACTAGTGGTAGTTCAGAAATTACGGAGGAAGAGGAAATACAATTGGTTCAGAAGCTGGTAAAACAACGAAAGGATAGTGCTGCTATTTTTATGGAACAAGGAAGACAAGATCTTGCCGACCCAGAGTTGGCTCAAATAGCAATTATTGAGCAGTTTTTACCGGAACAATTAACGGAAGAGGAAATAGAAAAAGTTGTTGTACGAACCATTGATACTACTGGTGCTTCCGGTATGAAAGATATGGGAAAGGTAATGGGCATCGTATCAAAGGAATTGGCAGGACAAGCGGACGGTAAAATGATTTCGACCATTGTAAAGAAAAAATTGGCTTAGTAGCTTTTTAAAATTTAATTTTAATTACTGATTACTGATTACTGATTACTGATTACTGATTACTGATTACTGATTACTGATTACTGATTACT
>JBBSKR010000102.1:0-11832 GCA_038256135.1 Flavobacteriales bacterium
AGTCTTAAAAAATGGCATTAGTATCGCAAGGAAAGGGATGGTTTTTCAATTATAAATACGATTGAACCAACAGCTTCTTGAACATATATCATATCTGCTCTGTGTAAAAATTGATGGTGTAAAACCGATATCCGGTGGAGATATTTCCAGTGTTTATCTTTTGGAAACCGAAACGGAACGTTTCGTTTGTAAAGTAAACCAAGGTGTATCGGCCTTAAGGCTATTCCAATCGGAGAAAACAGGCTTGGAAGCGATCGCTAATACTAAAACCGTAGCCACACCCTTGGTTTATCATTGTGAAGCGATATGGAATGATGCCTTTCTATTGATGGAATATATAGAGAGTAAAAGCCCTAATGTCTCGGACATAGAACGATTGAGCCATCATTTGGCCGCTATGCATACCAACGGTTCTGCTATACAATTTGGCTTCAAATCCAATAATTTTATAGGTAGTTTACAGCAATCGAACACCTTCCATGACCAATGGTCAACTTTTTATGCCCTAGAACGTTTGCTTCCGCAACTCAAATTAGCTCTTAATCAAAAATTATTGCCCTCCGGGGAAATACCTTCGGAAGAATTGCTTTTAGAACGATGTGCCTCCCTGTTAATGGACGTAAAACCGGCTCTGTTACATGGTGATTTATGGGGCGGGAATTTTTTGGTCAGTACAAGCGGTATTCCTTATTTAATTGACCCAGCAGTGTATTGCGGCCATACGGAAGTAGACATCGCCATGACCAGGCTTTTTGGTGGATTTTCAAATAACTTTTATAATGCCTATCGGCGTCACGTGCCTGAGCCTAGAAATGAGAAAGAGTTAACCGATGTATATCAATTGTATTATCTATTGGTTCATCTTAATCTATTTGGAGCCTCCTATTATAGCCAAGTAAAATCGATTCTAAGACGTTATTTCTAAATTCGTTGTTTCACCGTATTGGAATCCATCTTAATTCTCTATTTTTAAGAAACATCGTTAATTATGTCAGCCCATAAAATCTATTTCCTGATTGCTATCGTTACGACTTTCTTCCTGGCGGGCTGCAATGATAGCGCAAACAAGAATAAAAAAAAGGAATATTCGACTTGGTCTGCTTATTTGGGTGATCCCGGCAGAAGCCATTTTACTACGCTCGAACAAATAACCCCTCAAAACGTTTCGCAATTACAAGTGGCTTGGCGATACGAAGCACCGGATTGGGGCCAAATGCAAATGAACCCTCTGGTGGTAGATAGCATGGTATATGGCGTAACCGCAGCGTTACGGGTTGTGGCGCTACATGCTGAAACAGGAAAAGAGCTCTGGCAGTTTGGCGATTCCGTTCAAGTTTGGCATTCTACAAGCAGAGGCGTTTCCTACTGGAAAAAAGGTGATGACAGGCGTATACTATGTACACGTGGAGCGGATCTTTACGCCTTGGATGCATTGACGGGGAAACCTATTTCTACTTTTGGAACTAACGGTAAAATAGATATGCGCACCGGGATGCCGGACACTGCCAAGGAAAAGTTCGTAATTTCCAATACCCCGGGAACCATTTTTAAGGATATCATCGTCATGCCTTTACGAATATCTGAAGGTGCAGATGCGGCACCGGGAGATATTATGGCTTTCAACGTACTTACCGGAAAATTGGAATGGGTCTTCCATACCATTCCCCACCCAGGAGAACCTGGTTTTGAAACATGGGAGGACTCCACGGCATACAAAAGCCCTATGGTGGGTGCCGCCAATAATTGGGCGGGTATGGCGCTTGACGAAGAAGCGGAAATCATTTATGTGCCAACCGGCTCTGCAGCACCCGATTTTTATGGGGGAGACCGATTGGGAAGTAATCTCTATGCCAATTCCTTAGTGGCCCTAAACGCCAATACCGGGGAACTCATCTGGCATTTTCAATTTACGCATCACGATATTTGGGACAGAGATCCCCCTGCGCCACCCAATTTATTAACGGTGGAGCAAAATGGTCGTAAAATAAAAGCGGTGGCACAAATTACCAAACAGGGGTATGTCTTTGTTTTCAACCGAATAACGGGTAAACCCCTTTTTGAGATTGAGGAAATTGCGGTTCCTCCATCTAAATTGGATGGGGAAGTAGCTTGGCCTACCCAACCGATACCTGTTAAACCGAAACCTTTTGCACGACAATCGGCTGAATTGACAGAAGGCGATTTAAGTCCGTATGCCGAGAACAAGGAAGCGCTTTTGGCATTTTTTAAATCCGCAGAAAAAGACAATTATAATCCGCCAGGTCTTGAACCTACCTTATTGCTTCCCGGATACGACGGCGGAGCTGAATGGGGCGGTGCGGGCACGGATCCAGATAATGGTATTTTATATGTAAATGCCAACGAAATGGCGTGGAACCTACAAATGATAGAAAACGTGCGACCTGCTGCAGAAATGACGCTGGGAGAACGTATTTACAGTCAAAAATGTGCTTCTTGCCATCAGCAGGATAGAAATGGCTTGGTGACAAGTGGTTTCCCTTCGTTGGTCGGAATCGATTCGCGACGAAGCAAAGTAGAGGTCAGTGCCATTATTACCCAAGGCAAGGGGATGATGACCGGTTTTCCAGGGTTATCAGATTCGGAAAAAAAGGCCCTAAATCAATTTTTGTTCAACGAGGAACCGTCTTCAAAAGCTTCTGAAAAAATGGAGGTTGCCAATAAATTAGATCAGAATCCGTACCAACATGGCGGCTATACCAAATTTTTGGATAGTAACGGTTTGCCCGGCATATCGCCCCCATGGGGAACACTTCATGCAATCGATTTAAATACCGGTAATTTTCTATGGTCCGTTCCCTTAGGGGAAACCATTTCCCTCAAAGAAAAAGGATTTCCTACCACTGGGACGGAAAACTATGGTGGGCCTATAATTACGGAAAACGGACTCTTGTTTATTGCGGCTACAAAAGATGGCTACTTTAGGGCCTTTGATAAACAAACAGGTAAACTCCTTTGGGAATATGAACTGCCGGCACCAGCCTTTGCCACACCGGCAACCTATCGGTATAATGGAAAACAGTATATCGTACTAGCGTGCGGTGGCGAAAAGCTAGGAACGATAAAGGGGAATCAGATTATTGCTTTTTCGCTTCCTAACCCTTAACGGCGAAGGCCTTTTTTAAATCGATGATATTCACATCCTCCTCTTTCAGAATTCGTTTGGAGCGTAAATAGCGGCCTACATTATAGGCGTCAAAATTTTCATCGTTTTGGTCCACACTACTAATGCGCACCATTTCTGAAGAATGGATAAATTGATTGTCCCCAATCCACATACCCACGTGTACTACTTTTTCCGGGGATTCTGCAGTTGCCTTTCTGCCGAAGAACAACAAATCCCCTTTCTCCAATGCGTTAAAATTAGCCGAAGAGTCGATTTGTTTTCCTGTGTGTACCTGTTGGGATGCATCACGTGGAATAACCATTCCATTTAAAAAATAAATGGTTTTGGTAAATCCGCTACAGTCTACACCTTTGGTTGAAGTTCCGCCCCATAAATAAGGTACGCCCATCAAAGTTTTCGAAGTCTCCACCAATGCGTCCGCTTCTCCGCTTAAGTTTGATATCCATGTACTATATTCTAGAGCTTCCTCTTTAGGCACGAAAGCCTGCCTCCCATCTGGAAATCGAACTTTGTAAAAATCCCCATCGGTACCCATAAGTTCCAATAAGCTTCCGGCAACAAGATCCGAAATCCTTTTTGTATTTTCTGTAGAAACATAGGCGTGGCCGTAGGTGTTGGTGTAGATGATTTTATCCGAATTTTGCCACTTTAAATAGTCTCTTTCTTCCATAGGTATTATTCCGCCTGCATCTACCCATGCCAAATAACCATCTGGGGTTTGAATCAAATACCAATTTTCATCATTTTTTAAGACTTTTACGGTAGTGCCAAGTATAGCCTGGGTTGCGAGTTCTGCCGAATGTTTGGGATTGCTTCTTAAATTAGCCGCAGAAACATTTACCACAGCCTGGATTTTATTTTCTAATTCAGAAGAAGGTAGTATGTTAATCTCATCCTTAAATTGAATTCCTTCGGTTTTTAATCTAGCTCTTAGGGCATCTACCGCATTGGGCAAATTACTTTCCCCGGTCAAGGTAAAATTTGATGGCCCTTCCAAAATGGCGATATCGAAAAGTGCGGTGCGTTTGTCAGGAGCGAAAGTTTTTCTGGTGTTTTCAATAACATTGACCAAAACTTCCTTTTTCTGAATATTGGTGCCACAAGCCATATTCAAGGCTATCAGAATCAATACAAAAGCTTTTTGGAAAAGTATTTTCTTCATTTCTAAAATAGTTTCTTGTGGTATTAGGTTTGTGAATTTATGTAAATTTAGCGCAAATGAAGAAACTAAAGGTCATAGAACTTTTTGCCGGTGTGGGAGGCTTTCGTTTGGGATTAGAGGATACCGGCAACTATAAGGTAGTTTGGAGCAACCAATGGGAGCCCAGTACAAAAGCACAACACGCATCAATGGTTTATGAAACCCGATTTGGGTCCGAAAATCATAGTAATATGGATATTACGGAGGTGAAAACGAAAGAAATACCGGATGCCGATTTGTTGGTAGGTGGTTTTCCTTGCCAGGATTATTCTGTGGCCACCACGCTTCAAAACTCCAAGGGTTTAATTGGTAAAAAAGGCGTGCTTTGGTGGAGTATCCATAGAATTTTATCGGAAAAAAAGGACCCGCCCAAATACCTGTTTTTAGAAAATGTAGACCGCTTGCTCAAGTCACCATCCAACCAACGGGGAAGGGATTTTGCCATTATGCTCAAAAGCTTGGGTGATTTGGGATATGCCGTAGAGTGGAGGGTCATTAATGCTGCAGACTATGGAATGCCACAAAGGCGAAGACGTATTTTTTTCTTGGGCTATCACAAAACTACCTCTCTTTACAAAGTACTTATATCCAAAACCCCAAAAGAATGGATTTTTGAATCTGGAACCATGGCAATGGCCTTCCCGGTAACCAGCGCCTCGGCAGAAATTGAATCGTTTAATATCGAAGACAATCTTGTTTCCCTATCGGAAAATTTTAATGTTGGCGAGAAACTATCGCCGTTTCAAAATAGCGGCTTTTTTGACAACGGTAGGGTTCACACAGCTAAAACTTCACCGAGTTTTGAGGGTAAGCGAATTGTTTTAAGGGATATTTTAGAAAATGATAAAGTTCCAGATGAATTTTACATACCCGAAGATGAATTTCCAAAATGGGAATATTTAAAGGGAGCAAAAAAAGAGACCCGAACGGCCAAATCCGGATTTTCTTATCATTACAGTGAAGGAAGTATGATTTTTCCCGATGCATTAGACAATGCGTCCAGAACGATAATCACGGGAGAGGGCGGCAAAAGTCCATCACGCTTTAAACATGTTGTCCAAACGGATAAAGGGCTTCGTAGATTAACGCCTGTAGAGCTAGAACGATTGAATATGTTTCCTGACAACCATACGGCACTTGAAGGTATCTCAAATACCAAAAGGGCTTTCTTTATGGGTAATGCCTTAGTTGTTGGCGTTGTCCAAAAATTAGGTAAGGCACTTAGTGATAAAATTAATTCCTTTTGAAAAGTCAATTCACATCTGACCTAAAAAAAGAGAAAGCACTTTCCCATCTATTGGATGTGTATTATCAAGAACATTTAGTCTATTACAATACGCAACGTATCCACGACCTCAAAAACCAAATGGCAGGAGTCGATATTGTTTTTACTCATAAACTAAATAAAAATAGGTTTTTCATTGATGAAAAGGCCCAATTGGATTATGTAAACGAAGATTTACCAACCTTTGCCTTTGAATTGGGCTATTGTAAAAACGGAATATTCAAAGAAGGTTGGCTTTTTGATGCTAGAAAGAAAACTGATTTTTATGCCCTTGTTACGGCCATTTACGAGGATGCGCCTGGATTATTTACGACCTGCAAAATTACCTTGGTAAACCGCAAAAAACTATTAAGCTTTTTGTGCCTGCGTAAAATTACAAAGGTAATTTTGAATCGGTATCGCCTTGGTAATGAGTCGCTTCATGGTAAACTACAAATGGAAGAACTGCATCCTAAAAAGGAGGGCTATCTCTATTTCTCAAGGAATAACAAATCTGAAAAACCAATCAATCTAATATTAAAACTTGACTTTTTAATACAACAAAAAATAGCAAAACGCATGGTTTGATCAACTGGTTCGCATCAGTTCCCTACCGTATGGTTCAGGATTTTACAAAGAGTCATTTATCTTAACATAGTGTTAATCAACCCATAAAATTTGGAATTCTTATTTTTATTGTTATCTTGATAGGTATGGTAAAAGTAGAAAAGTCAGATAACGCAGCATTTTTAGAAAAATCAATCCAACATTTAGAAGCAACAGGATTCGAAAGTATTAAAGCAGATATGGAAGGGTATGAAACCCCAAAATCGTATACGAGAAAAGGAAAGGACGATAATATTACACCTGATATTGTCGCTATAAAAAATGGTAGAAAATACTATTTTGATATTAGTTTAAAATCCCCGAAGACTAGACTGTTAAAAACAAAATGGTTGTTTTTGGATACCCTAAGTCGAATGAATTCCAATCGTTTTAGGATCATTACCACCCGGGGCCATTATAAGTTTACAGACACCATGTTGGAAGATATTAATCTATCCAATAAAAAACCAATTAAAATATAGGTAGTTTTTACTTACATATTTAAAAATAGCCGCAGTTTGCGGCTATTTTTAGTTTTTGACCATTTGAATGTGTGGAATACCATCTTCCAAATAAGTTTCACCATTCGCCCGGAAACCAAGGTCTCCATAAAATTTTAAAAGATAGGTCTGCGCAGATATACTGACCTTTGAGGTGTTAAAATGCTCCTGTACCGCCAGAATGGAAGCTTGCATTATTTTCTTTCCATAACCATATTTCCGTTCATTTTTGCGAACCGCTACCCTACCGATACTAGAATCTTTAAAATAGTCGCCAGGTTTAAAGATGCGGGTATAGGCTACAACTTCATCATTGCTTTTTCCAAGTACATGAAGTGCCTTGTTGTCTTTCCCATCGATATCCTGATAAATACAATCTTGTTCAACTACAAAAATTTCGCTTCGTAATTGTAATAGCTCATACAATTCTTGAAGACTTAATTCACTGAAACTTTTTACTGCTATATCCAACATTAGTCCTGTACAATTATTTGTTTGTCATCACATCTACCGAATTCTGGTTGAATATTGACATGATTAATTCCAAAATTATGATAGAGTTCCTCTTGAATCTCTTCTAGTATAGTGTCAAATTTAGACAGGGTAATATCCTCCTTAAAATCGATATGGGCTTCCAAATGAATTTGGTTTTCAGTTAACTGCCATAAATGTATATGGTGTACGTTATCGACAGATTCTATCTTAGAAATAGCTTCAACAATACTGTCGACATTAATTTCATGGGGCGTAAAGAGCATTAATACTTTTGTTGAATCTTTCAAAAGGTCATATCCCATATAAATAAGATACAATGCTATCACCATTGTCAACGCGGGGTCTACCCAAAATAGGGAAAAGAACTTCATAAGAAGTCCCCCAATCAATACTGCGACAGAGGCCATCATATCGGTCAGTAAATGTAAATAGGCAGATTTCATGTTCATGTTGCTATCAGTATCCTTTTTTATCAGTAATACACTGAACCCATTGGCCAAAATTCCCAAAAGGGAGAGCCATATAACCAAATCGGAGGCTACTTGCTGCGGATCGATAAATCGTTCCACTGCTTCTTTTATTAGAATAATGGCCACCACAATTAAAGATGCCGAATTCACAAAAGCCGCAATAATCTCCGCTCTTTTATACCCAAATGTCTTGCTTACAGAAGCTTCCTTTTTAGAAAGTACATTAGCTATATAGCTTACAATCAAAGAAAGTACATCACTAAAATTGTGAAGGGCATCGGAAAGTAAGGACAAGCTACCAGATAGGATTCCACCTACCGCTTGTGATATCGTAATAACCACATTCAGAATAATAGAAATGAATAGATTCTTGCCTTCTATTTCAGGGTGTACATGCCCGTGGGAGTGATTGTGGTTGTGTTGATGTACATTACCCATGTAAGAGAATCATTTAATTGGAATTTTTTCAACCCTGCGTTCATGGCGTCCGCCGGAAAAAGTAGTCTTTATAAATGTGGATACCATTTCAAGGGCTTGTGGTAATGCTATATATCGAGCTGGTAAACTTAATACATTGGCATCATTATGTTCTCGGGCCAGTTGCGTTACTTCCTTAGTCCAACACAGTGCCGCTCTTACATTTTGCTGTTTATTGGCGGTCATACAGGCACCATTTCCGCTTCCACAGATCAAAATACCAAAATCTACGGTTCCTTTTTCTACATCTCGGGCCACAGGGTGGGCAAAATCTGGATAATCTACACTGTCCGTACCGTCCGTACCGTAGTTGATTACCTCTACTTGCATTGATTTTAATAAACCAATAATGGCCAGTTTATATTCTGTCCCCGCATGATCATTACCAATAGCTATTTTCATAAGCTTATCGTTTTAGGTTAATAGTAAGTAGAATTCATCACCGGGGGAATGATAAAACCTTGCTAAAGGTACGATAATCAACAGTTGACAACAAAAATTAAGTAGTTCACAACATTAATCGGATTATGAAATAAATTCGTTGTTCATTAGTATGTTATAAGCAAGTAAACTTCTTGCATAAAATGTTCAAAAAAAAATGTTTAAAAACTTGCATTTTTAAATTGATATCTGCTTACACTTTTAAAACTTAAAACGGGAATTAAAGTGTGAGAAAGTATTACCGGATTTTCATCAAAATTTGATACAACGTTAACATTAAATTTACATTTAGTTATCAAAAAAAAGCTGTTAATAGCGGTTATAAACCTTTACTGATAAGTTCACAAAATTCTGATTTCCAATAGAACTACCCACTAACATACTGTCAACAACTTTTAGTATATTACAAAGCCAAGTTAATAGTATATAAGTTATACCCCATATTAACAGTCTATCATAACCATCAATATTTAATTTAATTTAAAATAAAAAATGACTATTATGATATTATTGTTCATAACCTAGCGTTAGGTTAACTTTTCATTATAAAGTTGCTTTGTAGGTAGTGGATTATAATTCGTAATTTTCCAACAAATAATAAAGTTTAATGTCGACAAGAAATAAGAAGGCGAAGAATCATAGAAAGAATGAAATTACAAAGGGAATTTTTACGGTTCTCGAAAATGAGCCAAGCAAAAGTTTTAATTATAAACAAATAGCCGCAAAAATTGAGGTAACTGATGCTCAGGATAGAAATATTTTGATAAAAAGACTAACGGAACTAAAAGAGAAAAAACGTATCCAAGAAGTTGATAGGGGCCAGTATAAAGTATTGGAAAATACTAAGACCTACCATGAAGGCTCGGTAGATCTTACCGGAAAGGGAAATGCTTATATTGTTGTGGAAGGTATGGACGATGATATTTTTATTCCTTCGAACAAACTGAACAAAGCATTTCATAAGGATAAGGTGGAAGTCTATATCTATCCAAGAAAAAAGAGCAAGAAATTAGAAGGGGAAATCGTTAAAATTCTCGAACGGAACAAAACTACCTTTGTAGGAATCGTGGATATGCAAAAAACTTTTGCATTTGTAAGGCTAACGGATTTTCGAATGTACACTGATATTTTTGTATCGAAAGATAAACTGGGTGAAGCAAAAGATGGTGAGAAGGTTGTTGTCGAAATTATTGATTGGCCCGATAATGTTGATTCACCTTTTGGAAAAATAACCGAAGTTTTAGGGATTCCAGGTGAGCATGATACTGAAATTCATTCCATACTTGCGGAATATGGATTACCGTATTCCTTTCCAGAGGAGGTTGAACGCTTCGCCGATGGGTTGGATACAACTATAAAGAAAGAGGAAATTGCAAAACGAAAGGATGTAAGGGACGTTCTTACGTTTACTATAGATCCAAAGGATGCAAAGGATTTTGATGATGCGCTATCTTTTAAAAAGTTGGATAATGGCAACTTTGAGATAGGAATCCATATAGCAGATGTTTCCCATTATCTAGTAAAGGATACTGTATTGGATGACGAAGCTTATGAAAGAGCTACTTCGGTCTATTTAGTAGATCGTGTTGTACCTATGTTACCGGAGGTATTATCCAATAATGCTTGTTCTTTAAGGCCTAATGAAGAGAAATATACGTTCTCGGCAATTTTTGAATTGGACGATAAGGCGTTGATCAAGAATCAGTGGTTTGGTAGAACCGTAATCAACTCTGATGAACGCTTCGCTTATGAAGAGGCCCAGCATATAATTGAAACTGGAAAAGGTAATATACCGCAGGAAATATCGATACGCAATTCGGCTTACAAAGTTTCTAACGAAATAGTAGAAGCTACAATGACCATGGATCGTTTAGCAAAAATAATGCGTGATAAACGTATGTATCAAGGTGCACTATCATTTGATAAAATAGAGGTTGGATTTAATCTTGACGAAAATAGCGAACCAATTGGTGTTTATTTCAAGGAGTCTAAGGACGCCAATAAACTTATTGAGGAATTTATGTTGCTAGCAAATAGAAAGGTTGCTGAATTTATTGGTAAACAAAAACCTAAAAAGACTTTTGTTTATCGTATTCATGATGATCCCGATCCCGATAAGCTAATGGCTTTAAACGGTATTGTTTCCAAGTTTGGGCACAAACTCGATTTTAAGGATAAAAAATCTATCAGCTCTTCCTTAAATCAATTATTACAGGATGTAAAAGGAAAAAAGGAGCAAAATATGGTAGATACCTTGACTATACGTAGTATGAGCAAGGCGATTTATACCATTGATAATATAGGCCATTATGGACTGGCATTTGATTACTATACACATTTTACATCCCCTATAAGACGTTATCCAGATGTTATGGTACATAGACTACTACAACATTACTTAGATGGCGGTAAGACCGCTAAAGAAGAGGAATACGAAAAGAAATGTAAACATTCTTCAGATATGGAATATTTAGCATCAAGCGCGGAGCGAGATTCCATAAAGTATATGCAAATAAAGTTTATGCAAGATCATAAGGACGAGGAATTCCGAGGGGTTATAAGTGGTGTAACGGAATGGGGAATTTATGTGGAAATCATCGCCAATAAATGTGAAGGGATGATTCGAATTCGAGACATAAAAGGAGATTATTATATATTTGATGAAAAGCAGTACGCCATAATTGGTGAACGTACCAAGAAAATATATCAATTAGGTGACGAGATTACAGTAATGGTAAAAAGTACCGACTTGATCAAGAGACACTTGGATTTTGTTTTGATTCCGGAGGAAAAGAAATAATTGGAACGAATTTTGTTATAAGGAGGCTGAATTGGAAGTGATTTTTAAATTAGGTCGCTTTTGTATCTAACGAAGTTATTTGTATAGCATGAAACAACTAGTAAGTATACTGTTTCTCTTCGGATGTATTTTGGTGAAAGCACAAGATGCTAATGTTACCCAAAAATTAGGTAGCTTTAAGGAGGTTAAAGGTTTTGATGGACTGTCAATTACACTTATTAAATCGAACGAAAACAAAGCTATTATAAAAGGGGAAAACCCTGGTAGTGTTGCCATTGTCAACAACGATGGAGTTCTTAAAATACGAATGCAAATAACAAAAATTTTTAGTGGCTATAAAACATTTGTCGACTTATATTATTCTGGTACGCTTTTGGTTATTGATGTGAATGAGGATGCCAGAATGATAACCGAAGGAACCATTCAGCAACAA
>JBBSKR010000103.1:0-11738 GCA_038256135.1 Flavobacteriales bacterium
AGTACTTCTAAGTCCGCAACCAAAACTGCAGCAGCCTTATAATCATCTACCCATTGTTTTTTGGATTGGATAAATTTCATATGTGCTTGGGCTTCCTGTGGATTATCCCAAAAATCGGGTGACAAGGTCCTTTCTTGTTCGTTCTCTATTTCTATTAATTTGGCATCAACGTCAAAGATACCTCCTCAACGCACCAAGGCGATCTATAAGACCTTTGTAATGGTCTATACTTATGTTCATATAATTCTATTTTGGGTAAAAATAATACTCTTTTGAGGAATGTTGGAAGATACTTTTGGATTTACTGTTGTTGGCTTTGTACCTTGACCGAATGGGATGTTTTGTTTTTTCCCTGTGAATAGATGACTCCTTTTAACGGAGAACAATCATTGTAATCCTTGCCATGGCAAACTTTTATATGATTGGTGTTGGCCAAAATATCATTGGTGGGGTCAAAACCTTTCCAGCCTATTTGGGGAATGTAAGCCTCTGCCCAGGCATGCATCTGCGAATCGCCAAAAAAACCACTGTCTTGATCAAGATACCCCGAAACATATCGAGTTGGAATTCCGTTTTTTCTGGCTAACGCACAGAATAGATGCGTGAAATCTTGACATACACCATGTCTGTTTAGAATTACATCGTCCAACAAGGTACCAACCTCGGTAACTCCTGTTTTAAAGTAAATGTGTTTGTAGGTCCAGTGATTTAACGCCTGTAAATTTTCAAAAATAGAAATGGAGGGGTCAAAAACAAACAATGGATCCTGTGGTTTTGGGATTTGGGTAAATGAGGTAAATTTCAAAAATTGTTCAAATTCAATTTTAAAATCCAGCTGTTCCAGTTTTTGGTATCCTAAAGAGTTGTCTATATCCAAGGAGAAGGCATAGGGATCGACCGCTTCCTTTTTGAACTTAAAATTGGCTTCAAAAGAAATCTGCTTAAATTTTTTTTTAGGATGTACGCGTATGGTCTTAAACCCGAAGCCATTCATCGAAAACTCATTATTGGCATAAAGTGAATTGGAAAATTCAATTTCTACTTCGTGCTGACTACTGTTTTCCATGGGGATGATCAAAAATTGCCAGTAGGCATCATTTACCCAGTTTTCATAGCTATTTTCGGCCTTATAAGTAATCTCGTATTCTTCTGGCATAATGTCCAAAGATACCTTATTTAACTTGCTTAATAATTAAAAAATTCCTCATCTACTTTGTCACTGATTTTTATAAGACTTTCCAAAATATTTTCAATGAAGGATTTGATATCTTTTTCTATTTCTTCAATGTATTTAAATTCATATTCGGCTCTTACCCTACCTATTAAAAAGGCCGTAGAATCCTTATTATATCTTTTCTCCGGATTGAGTATTCGTACGTGTTCATTTACCTGATTTAATGAATTCATAACGGATCTGGGGCAATTAGGGTTTAATATTAAAAATTCTAAGGTTGAAATACTGGTAGGTGTTTTTTTATAGAACCTACGCATCATATCATAGGATTCCGCACATTTCAATAAAGTGGTCCACTCAAAACTTTTACTGAATTTGTCGCCGTAACTTCCTTGTGATAAAAGTGCATCATTGTACTTGGCATTGATCATACGTGTTATCTGGGTCGCCCTTTCTATATTTATGCCCATCATAATGATGGCGTAAACGGAGTCATGCAATAATGTTCCCCTTATTTTTCCACGAAGGATAGCTGTCATTTCCGCAATATTGCTAGTAAAATCATGGAGCCCATTTTTCACGAATACCTCTTTTGGATACTTGAGCACAAAATGATAAAATTTATTAATGGCCTCATATAATTCTGTGGATATCAGATCTCGGGCACTGTTCGCATTCTCTCTTGCAAGTTTAACAGTGCTAATGATCGACATTGGATTATGGTGGTCCAAACCAATTTTATAAAGAACCTCCTCTTCATTCAAGACTTTGCTCTCATCTTCCTCTGGATCGCCTACCATAAACATCATGGAGCGTAATACGAACTGTCTATCTTGTGATTTTAAATTCGGTGCATCCAGCGATGAAAAATAATTGACATTTAAATAACGTGCTATGTGTTCTGAACGTTCAATATAACGTCCCATCCAAAATAAATTATTGGCTACTCTTGCTAACATATATTTCCTTTATTTTTTTAGTACCCAAGTATCTTTGGATCCGCCCCCTTGAGACGAGTTTACGATTAAATTCCCTCTTTTTAACGCGACCCTTGTGAGCCCACCTTTTAAAACGAATTCCTTGTCCTTGCCCATTACTGTATAGGTTCTTAAGTCTACATGGCGTTGTTCAAAGGATTCCGTTTCATCTATATATGTTGGATGAACGCTTAGGGACATTATAGGTTGTGCAACATACTTTCTTGGACTTTCCTTTATTTCATTTTTGACCTTTTCTATCTCTGCTTTTGTCAGTTTATTTCCAATAGATATACCATAACCTCCAGCTTCATCAACAGGTTTAATAACCAATTCATGTATATGTTCCAGAACATACTTCAATTCATCAGGTCTGCTACAATGATAGGTATGTACATTATTGAGGATTGGCTCTTCGTTCAAATAATATTTGATGATCTGCGGCATATAGGTATACACTGCCTTGTCATCTGCCACCCCAGTACCGGGAGCGTTGGCCAGTGTCACATTCCCCTTTTTGTAGGCTGCAAAAAGACCGGGTACCCCAAGAGCGGAATCAGGTCTAAATTCCAATGGGTCAATAAATTGATCATCGATTCTTCTATAGATAACATCTACCTTCTCTGGGCCCTTAATGGTTTTCATGTAAACGAAATCGTTCTCTACAAAAAGATCACGACCCTCTACCAACTCAACTCCCATGGTTTTTGCCAGATAGGAATGCTCATAAAAAGCGGAATTAAACATTCCGGGCGTAATAACCACAACATTTGGAACATCTACACCTTTTGGTTTGACCGATTCCAGAAGCTCCAATAGATTTTCCGCATAATTGGTAACCGTATGGGTCTGATAATGGTTGAAAACACCAAAAAGGGCTTTTTTAAGCGCAGTACGGTTACAGATGACATAACTGACACCGGAAGGACATCTTATATTATCCTCCAAAACATAATATTTACCATCATTATGTTTTATTACATCGGTACCGGATATATGATTGTAGATTCCACCCGGCGGGTTGACTCCGTTCATTTGGTCCAGATAGTTTGCAGAGGACGTAATTAAATCTAGGGGAACAATTTTATCCTTAAGTATTTTTTTATCGTGATAGATATCCCATAAAAACAAATTTAGGGCTTTACTTCGCTGAATAGACCCCCGTTCAATAATATCCCATTCATCTGGATCTATTATTCGGGGAAATAAATCGAAAGGGAATATTTTTTCCTGTACATCCTTATCGCCATACACCTGAAACGTAATTCCTTGGTTGAAAAAGGAGGACTTCGCTTTTGCATTGAGATTTACGTAATCACTGATTGAATGTTCTCCATAAATCTCAAAAAGTTTTTGGTATATTTCTTTGATTTTTCCTTTACTATCATAAATTTCATCATACAATTCTGGGTTTCTCTGATAGGATGAAAATATCTGGTTTTCGATGTTGGCCATAGAAATTGTTTTGTTAAAAGGTACAGTATTTAATGCAATTAACAAATGCCATATTATCATTTATCTACAGTATTAATTAATTATCGTTAAAAATGGGGATGAATTTTTAAGGAGTATGGGTTTTATTCTTTTGATTGAGGGTTGTAATTATCATTACTAAGATTTTCTATACTTTTAAGCAAAATAAATTAGAATGAAAAAATATTACATGCTCCTGGTAGGAACGACACTGTTAACCCTAAATGTAATTTCTGCACAATTCAGTGATAAGAAGAAGGATTTCGAAAAGTATGAAGGACTTTATGATTTCTATTATGAGGAAGGCAATGACAAGATATATCTCGAAGTAAAGGATTTGAACAAGGAATTTTTGTACGTGTACTCCTTAAGTAGTGGTATTGGTAGTAATGACATAGGATTGGACCGGGGCCAATTGGGAAATGAACAGGTCGTTTATTTTAAAAAGGCAGGCAACAAATTAATGTTGGTACAGCCAAACTTAAAGTATCGGGCCATTACGGATAACGAATTGGAGCGTAAATCTGTTGAGCAGGCATTTGCAAAATCCATTTTGTTCGGCTTTCCCATAGAGGAAGAAAAAGATGGGGTGTATATCATCGATATAACTGACTTTTTAATGCAAGATGCCCATGGGGTTTCAGAAAGGTTAAAACGTGCCGATCAAGGTACATACAGTCTTGACAAGTCTAAAAGTGCCTTTGCTTTGGATAGGACCAAGGCCTTTCCAAAAAATATTGAGTTTGATGTTACCCTAACCTTTAAAGGGGATCCTAAGGGCAGTTATATACGAAGCGTTTCCCCAGACCCTAGTTTAATTACGGTTGCACAACACCATTCTTTTATTGAACTACCTGATGACGGATTTGAAAAGCGTGTTTTTGATCCGAGAAGTGGTTCCTATCCTTTTTCCTACTATGATTATGCCACACCGGTAGAAATGCCAATTCTAAAGCAATTCATAACAAGGCACCGGTTGGAGAAAAAAGACCCAACGGCGGCGGTAAGTGAGGCCGTACAACCAATTATTTATTATCTTGACAACGGTACGCCAGAGCCTGTAAGATCGGCTTTATTGGAAGGGGGAAGATGGTGGGACCAAGCTTTTGAGGCCATAGGATACAAAGATGCCTTTCAAGTAAAAATGTTGCCGGCCGACGCCGATCCCTTGGATGTGCGATATAATGTTATTCAGTGGGTGCACCGATCTACTAGGGGTTGGAGTTATGGTAGTAGTATTACAGACCCCCGGTCTGGTGAAATCATGAAAGGGCATGTAAGCTTGGGAAGCCTTCGAATTCGTCAAGATTATTTGATTGCACAGGCATTAATGAACAAACCTTTTGCGGAGCGTGATGATAATTACCAACCGATGTTGGATATGGCTATTGCCCGTATCCGTCAACTATCCGCCCACGAAATCGGACATACATTGGGTTTTGCACATAATTATGCCGCGAGTACCACGGATAAGGCCTCAGTAATGGATTACCCCCATCCACAAATTGCCATCAATAACGGAGAAATAGATTTTTCAAAAGCCTACGAAACAGGAATAGGGGATTGGGACAAGGTCAGTGTGGCCTATTCCTACCAATCATTTCCACAGGGAGCTAACGAAAAAGAGCGCTTAAATAAAATTTTGGATAAGGCCAAGAATGACGGTCTCCGGTTTATTACAGATCAAGATGCACGCCCACAAGGCAGTGCCCACGTTTTGGCTCATTTGTGGGACAATGGTAAAAGTATTAGTGACGAATTGGATGCTATGTTGAATATTCGTAAAATAGCGATAGATAACTTTTCTGTCGATAATATTCAAACCGGAACATCGTATTCCGTTTTAGAAGATGTTTTTGTTCCACTGTATTTCTTTCATAGGTATCAAACAGAAGCGGTAGCAAAGGTTATTGGAGGATTGGAATATAATTATGCTATTAAAGGGGATGGTCAAAACATCGTAACCATTGCGGCTAAAGGAATGCAACAAGATGCTTTGAAAAGTATATTGAAAACCTTGGACGCCAACGAAATTGCAATCCCGAAGGAAAAATTGGCTTTGTTTCCGCCAAGGGCATTTGGTTACCCTGGCACTCGCGAGTCCATCAATGGAAAAACAGGGGTGTCTTTTGACGCATTATCGGCTGTTGAAACAGCTGCAGATATGACGTTGGGCTTTTTATTGCATCCGGAGCGCGCATCAAGATTAATTCAGCAAAAGGCCTTAGATGCAAACAATTTAGGATTGGAAGAGGTATTGAGTGCCCTAGTTTCAAACACCATTGGTAAAAAGCAGAAGAACGCTTATTTAAATGAAGCACAAACGATCATTAATTTTAGGGTTCTTTTTCATCTTATGAATTTAGCGGCCAGTGCAAACGTACTCCCTCAAGTAAATGCCATTGCATCCCAAATACTGAACAGCTTGGTCACACAATTAGTGAAGGATTCAGGAAATGATGCCGTTCGTTCAGAAATGCTGAAAAGAATCAAGAACTTTAACGAGCATCCAGATTTGTTTGAAGTGATACCTTCTCCAAAAATTCCAGATGGTTCTCCAATCGGTACGGACTGTTTTCATTAATAGGCAATTCATTTTTTATGCAAATCAATTTAATAAGTGATACCGTAACAAAACCTACCCAAGGTATGATGGACGCCATGATGTCTGCAGTAGTTGGGGATGATGTTTTTAAGGAAGACCCTACCGTTAATGCTTTGGAGGAAAAAGCGGCAAGCCTTTTTGGTATGGAAGCGGCCTTATTTTTTCCAAGCGGCACCATGACCAATCAGACCGCCATAAAATTACATACCCAACCTGCAGAACAATTAATTTGTGATAAATATGCCCATATTTATAACTACGAGGGTGGGGGTGTTAGCTTTAATAGTGGTGTTTCCTGTAAATTGGTAGATGGCACCCGGGGAACCATGACGGCTGAGCAAGTTGCGTCCGTTATTAATCCACCCGACTTCTATCATAGCCCCTTGACCACCTTGGTCTGTGTGGAAAATACAGCGAACAAAGGCGGAGGGACCTGCTGGGATTTTCAAGAACTCAAAAAAATAAGGAAAGTCTGTGATGAACATCAATTGGGCTATCATTTAGATGGTGCACGGTTATGGAACGCTTTGGTAAAAAAGAATGAAACACCTTTGCAATACGGACAGCTATTTGATACCATAAGCGTTTGTTTGAGTAAAGGTTTAGGTTGCCCCATTGGGTCTCTTTTATTGGGGACTAAAGCGCATATGGATAAAGCGCTCCGGATTCGTAAAATTTTCGGTGGTGGTATGCGTCAATCCGGATTTTTGGCTGCCGCAGCTATTTATGCCTTGGACAATCATATGGAGCGATTATCCGAAGATCATAAAAAGGCCCAAGAAATTGGGAATGCCTTATCGGCCAAATCATTTATCAAAAAAGTTGAGCCAATAGACACCAATATTATCATCTTTGAAATTGATGAATCCTATATGACCAGTGCCGATTTTGTATCCAAATTATTGGAAAGGGATATTTTAATCATTGGTATGGGCCAGGGAAAATTGCGTATGGTTACCCATTTGGATTATACCGATACCATGCACGAAGAACTATTGGTACAATTGTCCAAGCTCTAAAATCTATTGAAGCCCGGACATTAAACTATTGGAAATATTCAATATTCCATTCTCCATACCAGCTTCAGAGGAGTAAAGGCCGCTAGAACCAAGGGTTTCCCCATTTGGACTTTTTAGCTCCAATAAGAACTTACCCTCGGTATTGGTTTTACGTTCGAATAATTTTTTGCTAATGCCTTCTTTTTCCTTGAAAATATGTAAGGAAGATTCCATCGAATCTTGACTCGCAAAGGGAATACTTTTTAAAAGTGTTTTGCCAGTTTTTGATTTAACAAGAAATCGGTAGTCGTTTTTCTTAGTCTTTTTGAATTCGATCATAGCAGCAATCTTTCTTCTAAAGATATGAATTTCAACAGAAAATTAAACTGTCAAAATAGTCGCCTACTTAAATAAGGAGTCCATACCAGGAATATTGGGCATCCCTTCCTTTGCCACAGCCGCTAATTCCGTTTCATTGACGCTGGTAGCATTTTTTATGGCATTGTTCAAGGTTAAGATAAGGTAATCCTCTAATTTTTCTTTATCCGCTAAAAGACTATTATCAATGGATATTTTCTTTATTTCCCTATTGGCCGTTATAGTTACGGACACTAGATTATCGCTGGAATTTTCTTCTAAGGTTACGGTATCCAATCGTTTTTTGGCAGCCGCCACCTTTTGTTGGGTTTCTTTAAGTTTACCCATCATTCCCATCATATCTCCGAACATAGTTTAATATTTAGATTTAGCTTGTAAAAATAATAAAAATGGAGTCCACTTTTTGTTTTTACGGAATCTAAAAGAGCTTCTTGGAATTAACCTTATTTTTGCCAACTTATAAAATAATAAACTCCATATGGCTTCCATAATACCTCCAACGGTAAAGAAAATTCCAAAAGAATTGATTGTTCATGATGATGTTCGGGTAGATAATTATTATTGGCTGAATGAGAAGGAAAATAAGGAGGTTCTTTCCTATTTGGAAGAGGAAAATACGTATTACGAAACATTAACGGGTCACACGAAAGCATTTCAAGAAAAGTTGTTTCAAGAAATGAAGGGAAGGATTAAGGAAGATGACTCTTCGGTTCCCTATAAACAGAATGGATATTGGTACAGTACCCGATATGAGATAGGGGGCGAATATCCTTTATATTCAAGATTTAAGGAAACTTTGGAAGCACCAGAAGACATTATATTTAATGGGAACGAAATGGCCAAGGGTCATGATTATTTTAATATTGGGGGAATTGCAATTAGTCCGGATAATACCTTAGCGGCATTCGGTATAGATACCGTGTCCAGAAGGCAGTATACCATGCAAATCAAAAATCTGGAAACAGGAGTGCTTTTTGAAGATAAAATTGAGAATACTACGGGTGGTGGCGTATGGGCCAACGATAATGAAACCTTGTTCTATACCAAGAAAGATCCGGTAACCTTACGTTCCGATAAAATTTATAAACATAAACTAGGGACACCTACTTCTGAGGATGAATTGATATTTCATGAAAAGGACGATACCTTCAGTACTTTTATTTATCGTACCAAATCTAAAAAGTATCTGGCAATCGGGTCATTTAGCACCTTGACTTCGGAGTTTCAAATTTTATCTACGGATAATCCCGATGGCGAGTTCAAAATATTCGCTCCAAGAAAGCGTGGTTTGGAATATACCATATTCCATTATGAAGATTACTTCTACATTTTGACCAATAAGGACAAGGCAGAAAATTTTAAGTTGATGCGAACTTCTGAGGGGCAAACAACTGCTGATAATTGGGAAGAATTTATACCCCATCGAGAAGAAGTACTTTTGGAGGACATCGATATTTTTAAGGAATATTATGTGCTTTCTGAACGTGAGAATGGTCTCAATAAAATTAGGATCATTCGATGGGACGGAACGGAAGAATATTTTTTACCATTTGAAATTGAAACCTATACCGCCAATGTTGGTAGTAATCCCGATTTCGATACCGAACTACTACGGTATTCTTACAACTCCATGTCCACACCAAGTTCGGTGATAGATTTTAACATGCGTACTAAGGAGAAGGATATTAAAAAAGAGCAGGAAGTACTTGGCGGACTGTTCGATAAGGACAATTATAAGGAGCTCCGGTTGTGGGCAGATGCCAGTGATGGTGTAAAGGTTCCCATTTCATTGGTGTATAGAAAGGATACCTTATTAAACGAGCGCACACCAATCTTACAGTATGCCTACGGTTCTTATGGCGCTACAATCGATCCATACTTTTCAACCGTTCGTTTAAGTTTATTGGATCGTGGATTCGTATATGCGATTTCCCATATTAGGGGAGGGGAGTATCTAGGGAGAAGGTGGTATGAAACAGGCAAATTGTTACAAAAGAAAAATACGTTCACGGATTTCATGGATTGTTCTAAATTCCTGATCGAACAAAAAATGACCAGTTCGAAACATTTATACGCTATGGGCGGGTCTGCAGGTGGTTTGTTGATGGGTGTGATTGTCAATATGGCCCCTGAACTATATAACGGCGTACTGGCGGCGGTACCATTTGTAGATGTGGTTACGACCATGCTAGATGATTCTATTCCACTAACCACTGGCGAGTATGATGAATGGGGAAACCCAAACGATAAGGAATATTATGAATACATGAAGTCTTATTCTCCTTATGACAATGTAACTACGCAGGATTATCCTAATATGTTGGTCACCACCGGATTGCACGATTCACAAGTTCAGTATTTTGAACCCGCAAAGTGGGTCGCCAAATTACGGGAATTGAAAACGGATGATCATCGATTGCTTTTTCATATTAATATGGAAGCAGGACATGGTGGGGCCTCGGGAAGGTTTGAGGCTTTGCGGGAGGTAGCCAAGGAATATGCCTTTCTTCTAGATTTAGAAGGAAAAATCGCATAGTTGAAAAAAAACAGTAGCTTTGCGTCAGAAATTTTAACAAATTTCGTTTTAGGTAACAACTAACATTGATTCTCTTTATGAAAAATGAGATCAGGGCTTACAACAATATTTTAGAACTGATAGGTAATACACCACTGGTGAAATTAAACAGGGTTGCTAAAGGCCTTACCGGTAATTTTTTCGCTAAGGTTGAGGCTTTCAATCCAGGTCATTCCTCTAAGGATAGAATCGCAATCCATATCATTGAACAGGCTGAAAAGGCCGGTTTGCTTACAGAAGGTAGCACGATTATAGAAACGACATCAGGGAATACTGGTTTCAGCATAGCTATGGCAAGTATCGTTAAAGGGTACGAATGCATATTGGCGGTAAGCTCAAAATCTTCAACGGATAAAATAGATATGTTACGCTCTATGGGCGCCAAGGTATATGTTTGTCCGGCACATGTTAGTGCAGATGACCCTAGATCGTATTATGAAGTAGCCAAAAGGTTACATAAGGAAACTAAGGGTTCCATCTATATTAACCAGTATTTCAATAAACTGAATATGGAAGCGCACTATAAGTCGACAGGTCCTGAACTTTGGGAGCAGACTGGTGGGCAGATAACCCATTTGGTGGCTTGTAGTGGTACGGGCGGTACTATTTCCGGGACTGCAAAATATTTGAAGGAGCAAAACCCGAATATTAAGATTATTGGTGTCGATGCATTTGGTTCTGTATTAAAGAAATACCACGAAACTGGAAAATTGGACAAAAATGAAATTTATCCTTATCGTATAGAAGGTTTGGGTAAAAATTTAATTCCCGGTGCTACGGATTTTAAGGTTATCGATGAATTTATTAAAGTAACCGATGCGGAAAGTGCCCATACGGCAAGGGAAATTTCTAAAACGGAAGGTATGTTTGTCGGGTATACCAGCGGTGCTGTAATGCAGGCAATCAAACAGTTGGACGCACTAAAAACTTTTGATAAGCATAGTAATGTTGTTGCTATTTTCCCGGATCATGGATCGCGTTATATGAGTAAAATATATAGTGATCAATGGATGGAAGATCAAGGTTTCTTGAATACAAGTGTAGAGGAAACACAAGAGATTCAGTATATCAAATAATTTACAGGACATATTTAATAAAAAGTAGGTTTATGGCCCACTTTTTTGTGCTGTAAATAATTTATGAATCCTTATCAAAATTATTTACTTTTGCCAACAGAACCATGCGAAGCAATGAGAGACTTATTTGATAGAATTTTGGAGAATAAAGGCCCTTTGGCCAAATGGGCTTCACAGGCTGAAGGATATTTTGTATTTCCTAAATTGGAAGGTCCTATTTCAAATAGAATGAAATTCCGAGGGAAGGATGTTATTACCTGGAGTATCAATGATTATTTAGGTTTGGCAAATCTTCCCGAAATAAAAAAGGTGGATGCAGAAGCTGCAGCAGAGTTTGGAGCTGCTTATCCTATGGGAGCTAGAATGATGAGTGGCCATACTGGATTCCATGAGCAATTGGAGCAAGAATTGGCTGAATTCGTTAGTAAGGAGTCTGCTTATCTTTTGAACTTTGGTTACCAAGGAATCATGTCATGTATAGA
>JBBSKR010000104.1:0-11640 GCA_038256135.1 Flavobacteriales bacterium
CCAACTATGGAATTACGTAAAAATGTATGTGCAAAAATATAGGAGGGCCTATTATAACTTGCTCAGCCTGTAATAATTTCGAAAACCAGTAAGTCAACCTTTGAATTTCAAAGGCAAATAGACCAATTTCTTGGTTTCGAAAAAGTTCTCCTCAAAATAAGACGATAATTCGAAGATTTCAGCTGTTTTATAGTCTTTCAACTCCTCGTATAATTCCCCTCCTTTTAGATAGAATATGCCATTTCTTCTATCATGTTTCGATTCCTTTTTTATTTTGCCCTTTACCCAATGAACAAACGTAGGCATAGCGGCCACAGCCCTACTTACGATAAAATCAAACTGACCTGGTACTTCTTCTACTCTAGCGTTGATTGTCTTAACATTGAATAATTGCAAGCCATCAACTACTTCGTTGACCACTTTTATCTTTTTGCCGATGGAATCAACCAGTGTAAAATTTACATTTGGAAAAAATATGGCCAATGGAATTCCTGGGAAACCACCACCGGTGCCTACATCAAGAACAGCGGAACCATCCTTAAAACTGATAATTTTTGCGATACCCAAAGAATGTAACACATGCCGCAAATAAAGTTCATCGATGTCCTTTCTGGAAACCACGTTAATCTTTTGATTCCAATCCTGATACAATTCTTCAAGTTTTTCAAATTGTACTTTCTGATTTTCAGATAAATTGGGAAAATATTCAAATATCGTTTCAGCAGTCATCCGTATCTTTGTAATTGGAGATTATTAGTATCTAGACTCCTGCAAAGATTTCGCTTTTAATTAAGCTATCAAACTATTATAGATTCAATTACGTATATTTAAGTAAAGAATACGCTATTATGGAACAAAATACCGTACGATTTCCAAGAACGGATTCCGCAAAGTTCTTCAAGACTTTGAATGGACGCGTCAATGATTATTTTAAAAAAAATAAATTGAAGAAAACAGGGAACTGGAAACTTCACGTCAAGACTTTGGTAATGTTTACCTTATTCCTGGCCCCCTATTTTCTAATTTTAACCTTAGGATTACCAATTTGGGCCAATATTATATTGACCCTTGTAATGGGTGTAGGTATGGCCGGCGTTGGAATGAATGTTATGCATGATGGCAATCACGGTGCATATTCCAATAAGAAATGGGTCAATAAATTAATGGGAAGTAGTATCTATATATTGGCCGGCAATGTTTATAACTGGCAAGTACAACATAATGTACTTCATCACACCTATACCAATATCCACGAACACGATGAGGATATGGAAGCAGGTCGAATCTTACGATTTTCAAAACATGCAGCATGGAAGAAACACCACAAATTCCAACATTTTTATTCTGTTTTACTGTATGGACTGCTCACCTTTAATTGGGCTATAACAACAGATTTTCAACAAATGTACCGATACATGAAGCGCAAATTATCCTATGGTAAATTACCAAGTGCGACTTTGAACTGGAGTACTTTGATCATTACAAAAATACTTTACATCACCATTTGGATCGTATTGCCCATGTTGGTCCTAGATATTGCATGGTGGCAAATCTTGATCGGATTCTTTTTAATGCATTATGTAGCCGGGGTAATTCTAAGTGTTGTGTTCCAGTTGGCGCATATTGTTGATCATGCCGATACGCCCTTACCAGATGAATCAGGAACCATGAAAAACACCTGGGCCATTCACCAACTCTTTACCACTGTAAATTTTGGAACAAAAAATAAAATTGTAAACTGGTTTACAGGTGGGTTAAACCATCAAGTGGAACATCATATTTTCCCCAACATTAGCCATGTCCATTACACAAAAATTTCTAAAATTGTGAAACAGACGGCACAAGAATTTAATTTGCCCTATCACGAGTATAAAACTACAAGAAAAGCTATAATTTCGCACTTCAGACATTTAAAGGAATTAGGAAGAAATCCTTCATTACAGTATTAGAAATTAAAGCAGGCATGAGCAATCAACTTTCGGATAGGATAAATAACGTTACGCCTTCCGCTACATTGGAAATGGCCGAAAAGGCCCGTGAATTAAGAGCATTAGGAAAAGATATTATCGGATTAAGTTTGGGTGAACCAGACTTCAACACTCCCGATTACATCAAAGAGGCAGCCATACAGGCTATCAATGATGATTATAATGCCTACACCCCAGTAGACGGTTATGTAGATTTGAAAAGGGCCATTATGACCAAGTTCAAACGAGACAATGATCTTAACTACGAGCTCTCACAAATTGTTGTTTCAACCGGTGCCAAACAATCCTTATACAATGTCGCCCAGGTTATTTTAAACAAGGGGGATGAAGTTATATTACCATGTCCATATTGGGTAAGTTATAGCGATATTGTTCAATTGGCAGAGGGTGTACCTGTAGAGGTTTCCACTTCGTTGGAAAACGACTTTAAAATGACCCCAGGGCAGTTGGAGGCAGCCATCACACCAAAAACAAAAATGTTATGGTATAGTTCGCCTTGCAACCCAAGTGGAGCAATTTATAGTAAAAAAGAACTACGGGCACTTGCCGATGTGTTACAAAAACATCCACAAATAATTGTGGTCAGTGATGAAATTTATGAGCACATTAATTATGGTGTAACCGCCCATGCCTCCATGGCAGGATTTGAGGATATGTACGACCGTACCGTTACCGTAAATGGTGTTGCCAAGGCATTTGCCATGACCGGTTGGCGAATAGGATATATCGGCGCTCCTGCTTATATCGCTCGTGCTACCAACAAATTACAAGGTCAAGTGACCAGTGGCGCCAACTGTATAGCACAACGCGCGGTCATCACCGCACTTGAAGAATCACCGGACCGAATACAATTCATGGTCGATGAATTCAAGGAACGAAGAAAGCTTATTTTAGGACTACTGAAAGATATAGACGGTTTTAAATGCAATGAACCTGAGGGTGCCTTTTACGTTTATCCGGATGTAACCGCTTATTTTGGAAAAACATTCAATGGAACCAAAATCAATAATGCATCTGATTTTTCCATGTATCTATTGGAAGCTGCGAATGTAGCCACGGTTACAGGTGATGCTTTTGGAAACGGTAATTGTATACGTATTTCTTACGCGGCATCGGTAAAGGAAATCAAAGAGGCTATTTCGAGAATCAAAGAAGTGCTTAAATAAATTCTGCAATCTAATTACTACTGAAAAAACCCTTGAATACATTTTTCAAGGGTTTTTTTATTCCGTATACATAACTAAGTTCGCTTCCAAAAATAGGGAGTCAACAAGATCAATACCGTGAAAAGTTCCAATCTTCCTGCCAACATTAAAAACCCGCACCACCACTTGGCCAAAACCGGTAGACTATTAAAATTACTGACGGGATTCAAGCTGCCTAATGCCGGGCCTACATTGCCTAGTGAAGAGGCTGCGCCACCGACTGCCGATTCAAAATCCAATCCTAAGGAACCTAAGACCAAAGCCCCAATGATAAAAAGCAACATATACAGAACGAAAAAACCGATGATATTATAAACGATTTTTTCCTTTACGGTTTTGCCGTTGTACCGTACGGGTATGATGGCATTGGTATGTAAGCTGCGTTTAAATTCCAATATTGCATTTTTAATAATTAATATATGGCGCATTACCTTGATACCACCTGCAGTTGAGCCGGCAGAACCCCCTAAAAAGAACAAACCAAAAAATAGAACGGTTAAAAATGGGGTCCACTGCGTAAAATCTGCACTTACAAATCCTGTTGTAGTAACTACTGAAATAACTTGAAACAGTGCGTGCCTAAAAGCACTTTCCCCTCTTCCCAGCACCATAGGGTAACCTGGGGTCAAGTCTGTAATATTCGCTTTGAAATAAATGACCAAAGCGACAATTATAGTAAACACAACAATGAATCCCGCGTAATACCTAAACTCTTCATCTTTAATTACTTTTTGGACCCTTCCCTTAAAGGCAAAATAACTCAATACAAAGTTGCTTCCTGCCAAAAACATGAAAAAGATAATGATATACTGAATCAAGGGTTGATCATTCCAATAGGCCAAACTGGCATTTTTGGTTGAAAAACCTCCTGTAGAAAGGGTTGCCAGGGCATGGTTTATTGCATCGAAAAAGGACATCCCCGCAATTTTCAGAAGGATGGTCTCTGCTACCGTATATCCAAAGTAAATAAGCCAAAGGCGCTTTGCAGTATCCGTTATTCTAGGATGTAATTTATCTGCACTTGGTCCCGGGGCCTCTGCAGAAAATAGCTGCATTCCCCCTACCCCCAATAAGGGCAAAATGGCTATTGCCAAAACGATGATACCCATGCCACCTATCCAATGGGTTAGGCTACGCCAGAACAAGATGCCTTCTGGCATTATCTCAATATCGTCCATGATAGATGCGCCGGTAGTTGTGTATCCGGATACCGTTTCAAAAAATGCATTGGTAATGTCCGGTATGGCGCCTGAGAATATATAGGGCAACATTCCGGAAATGGACATAACGATCCACCCAAAAGTGACTATAATATACCCCTCTTTCTGTTTGACTTCCTTTTTATGTCCCCTGGTATAGAACATTGCAAAAATCCCGATGAACATTGTGGTAATCGATGCCAAAGTAATATTTAAGGTAGCACCGTCTTGGTAAATACCACTTACAACAGCTGCCAAAAGCATAAAGCCTCCGTTACAAAGAAGTAGGAGACCCATTAGGTGGAATATGATTCTTGAGTTAAGCCGCATGTTAAAGGAACATTCGTTCTATTTTAGGAATTTCGGATGGTAAACAACAAACCACTACCCGGTCACCTTCCTTTATTTGAAAACCCCCTAAAGCAATATAACCTATACCATCCCTAACAACGCCGCCAATAGTAGCCGCTTTTGGAAAATCCAATTCGCGAATGGTCGCTCCGGTGACTTTGGAATCCTTTTTTACTAAAAATTCTAGAATTTCGGCATTCAGATTGTTCAAGCGCATCAAGGCAACCACTTCTCCCTTTCGAATATGCCTAAAAATATGATTCGCTGCCAACAGCTTTTTATTGATCAAAGTATCGATACCAATGGAATGGGATAATTGAAAATAGTCCATGTTCTCAACCAATGCAATTGTCTTTTTGATGAATTTAGACTTTGCAACCAAACAGGACATGATGTTGGTTTCAGAGTTTCCGGTAACAGCTATAAACGCGTCCATAGATTCCAAACTTTCCTCTTCCAGTAATTCAACATTTCTTCCATCCCCATTAATTACCAATGTATCGGGCAATTCATCGGCCAATTCAAACGCCTTTTCCTTATTCTTTTCTATTAGTTTTACGTTAAATTTATTGGCAGTAAGATCTCGGGCGGTTTTATAACCGACCTTACTCCCTCCCAATATCATTACATTCTTTATTTCTGCCTTTTTCTTGCCCGTGAGCTTGTACAGTTCATCTACCCCTTCCTTTACCGTTATAAAGTATACCTGATCACCTTCTTTGAATACGGTATCCCCTCTTGGTATGACCGTATATTGGGTACCCGTGCGCTGTAAGGCAATGGGCATAAAGTGCAATTCGGGAAAAATCTTAGCGGCTTCCTTCACCATTTTACCTACAAAAGGAGCGGATTTCAATAACGATACCCCGACCATAATCAATTTACCTTCCTCAAACTCATAGGTATCATTAAAAGCAGAATTGTCAAGCAATAACTGTATTTCGGTGGCCGCTAATGCCTCTGGGGATATCAATTCATCAATTCCCAAATCAGAGAATTTTAATAAATCCTTATTATGGATGAACTCCGTATTGGAAACCCGCGCAATGGTTCGTTTACATCCCAATTGTTTGGCCAACATACATAAGGTAATGTTCGTCGTTTCAGACGAGGTTACGCTAATTACCAAATCAGAATCTTGAACTTGGGCATCCCGCAAAACGGCAATGGAGGTTGCATCTCCTTTTAAAACCCGTATATCCAAATGATTATCGGCATAGCCAAGACTTTCCTTATCACTATCAATTAAGGTGATATCCTGTGATTCATATGAGAGTAGCTTAGCCAAATGAAACCCAACTTCACCAGCACCGGCAATTATAATTTTCATTTACTTTTTTAGACCGTACACTATCAGGAATTGAAAGAAGTTTCGTTTCGATTCAAATTTGATGATAAACGTAATCCTGATAACTATAGCAATTATTAAGGGCAAAATTACATAATTTTCTCAGTTTATCATTTGTTTTAAGTCTTATTACCTCTCGGCAAATATGCAAACACTTTTATAAGGCAATAAGCATTTGGGATATTGTATCTTTGCCAAAAAAGAAAAATGTCCCAAAAAGTTACGCCCTATAAGGACTCAAAGCTCGGAAAAAAGGAACAGGTCACTAAAATGTTCGATACCATTTCCAGAAATTATGATGGACTGAATCGAGTAATCTCGTTCGGCATAGATGTGAAATGGCGAAAAAGAGTAGTAGAACTTCTTAAAAAGGAAAATCCGGAATCTATATTGGACATAGCAACTGGTACAGGGGATCTCGCTATCGCTTTGGTAAAAACTGGTGCTAAAAAAATTGTTGGACTTGATATCTCTCCCGGTATGTTGGCCGTGGGAAAGGAAAAGGTACAAACTAAAAATCTCAAAGATACCATTGAGATGGTTGTAGGCGATAGTGAAAATCTTTCATTTGACGATAATTCGTTCGATGCCGTAACGGTATCTTTTGGCGTAAGAAACTTTGAAACCCTTGAAACCGGCTTAGCCGAAATACTAAGGGTTTTAAAACCCAACGGATGCTTCGTTGTATTAGAAACTTCCGTACCTACAAAAACTCCTTATAAACAAGGATATCGATTCTATACAAAAAATATACTTCCGCTTGTTGGCAAAATATTCTCAAAAGATGATTCCGCCTATGGCTATTTGAGTGAATCTGCATCGGTTTTTCCTCATGGAGAAAATTTCAACAATATTTTACGTGAAATTGGGTTTATAGAGGTAACGAATAAACCCCAAACCTTTGGAGTGGCATCTATTTATATTGCAAGAAAGTCAGCCATCGAGTCTGACCAACAAAAAATTGAAAGCAGTGAATAATAGATGTCCTAAAAGTGTAAATTAAGGATACATGAAAAATTGGTTTTTAATAAGCCTAACGCTAGTGTTGACGACAGCATCCTTACATGCCCAATTCAACGAAAGCCCTATTTTGAACAAGCAGAACGAGGATAAGAAATTATTGAATTGGGGCTATTTCTTAGGTTTTAATCAGTATGATTTTAAATTCGAATACAAGGATAACGCCCGAGATATTTTAGTAAAAAAAAGCTATGGCTTTAACGTTGGTCTGATAGGTGAAATGCGAATCAACGAATTTCTTGATCTTCGATTTGAACCTGGACTACATTATGGCTCTAGATTATTGGGGTTCCCAGGCTTTGATAATGAGCAGGAGGCTATAAGGGAAGTCAAGTCGACTTATATCAATTTCCCCATATTATTGAAAGCCAGCGCGAAGAGATTTGGAAACTGGAAACCGTTTGTCATTGGTGGCGGGTCTAGAAGTCTCAACTTAGGAAGTAATGAAGCAAGTTTGGATGACAATAGTTCGGGGACCTTTAGAATGAAAAAGTGGGTCTACAATTACGAACTCGGGTTTGGCATTGATTTCTACTTGGAGTATTTTAAGTTCACCCCATCCATTCGTGGTGTTTTTGCCCTAACCGATGAATTAGTTCCTGATCAAGACCCCAATAGTCCGTGGACCGGCAACATAGAGTCTATGAAAACCAGGGGCATTTTTATCAATTTCACTTTTGAATAACGGCTTGGTAGTTGGTTGATGGTTGATGGTTGATGGTTGATGGTTGATGGTTGATGGTTGCTTAGATACCGTTTTCAACATGGAATCCTTTTACGATTTGCTTATTGTTTTCTGTTAATTGCTAATTGATGATTGCTCATTGTTCATTGTTCATTGTTCATTGTCCATTGTTAATTGAAAAAAAAACGTTCACCGTCTAATCTCGTGCAGTAAGATTGCAGTTGCAGAGGCCACATTCAAACTTTCGGCGGTATTTTCCCCGAATTGTGGTATGGCCAATCGGTGCGTACATGAGCGAATTACCTCCTCCGAAATACCTTTCCCCTCATTTCCCATAACCATGATTCCCTTTTCGGGCAGTTTTGAATTGTTCACGCCGACCCCATCCATAAAAGTGCCAAATACCGGTAATTCAGTTGTTTCCAAAAAGGGTTCTATAGATTTGTATTGGATATTAACACGTGTGATGGAACCCATAGTCGCTTGAAGCACTTTAGGGTTATAACAATCTACCGTGTCTGGAGAACAAATGATATCAGTTATTCCAAACCAATCGCAAAGCCGAATTATGGTACCCAAATTACCTGGATCTTGAATACCGTCCAATACTAAAACCCAATCCGAGTTTGTGCGTTCCATTGGTTTTGGAATATGGAAAACACCTAGAAATCCGTTAGGGTTTTTGAGGCTGCTTATCTGACTTAACTCCTTGACGGAAATCTTCACAGGCCGAATACCTTTTAATTGAATGGTATCCGGCGCTACGGCAACTAGTTTATAGGGCATTATTCTAGAGTTAAAAACTTCTTCCAAGGTCTTTTTACCCTCAACTACAAATAGTCCGTGTTCATTTCGGTACTTTTTTTGCTGTAGACTTTTGATAAGTTTCAATTCACTTTTGGCAACCATTCAAATGATGTATTTTTGATTTCTATGAGGATGGCACGCTGCTCCAAAACCAACATGGCTAAATTAAGCTTATTATCCCTTCTGGCAATAGTCTTGCTATCCTGTAACTCACTTAAAAAAGTTGAGAGTGATGAATATTTGGTCGTAAAAAATACTATTTACACAGATTCCATAAAGATAAACAACGAGGAACTAGAAAGTCTCATTTATCAAAAACCCAATACCACCGTGCTGGGTTACCCCCTACGACTCAACCTATACAACTTAGCAAAAGAAAATCCTGATTCATCGTATAACGCTTGGTTGTATAGCAAGGAAAACAGAAAGGAAAGACTGACAAAATTGCTCTCCGCCAAGCAGGTTGGACGACTGGGCGAATCGTTTTTGGTAAAAGGCCTTAGTAATTGGTTAAAAGATATTGGTGAGGCTCCTGTTATTTTAGACACCGCTAGAACACGTTTAAGCTTGGCAAGGCTTAGTGCATATTACCAGGGCAGAGGCTATTTTACGAATAGTACCACCTATGAAATTGATACTGCCAAAAACAATAGAAAAGCAAAAATAAAGTATCAAATTGAACTTGGAGATCCATATATTATAGATTCCCTTGGTAACGATATATCTTCTACCGCCATTGATTCCTTATATTTCCTGAATTCCGCAAATTCACTTGTAAAAGTTGGGCAACAATTTGACTTGAACAATTTTAATAGGGAACGGGGACGTCTAACAGGGATTTTCAGGAACAATGGTATCCGTAACTTTCAAGAAAGTTCCATTACGTTTGATATTGTTAGGGATACCACAATGGTAGCGGATGACCAAAAAATGAACATCACCTTAAATATTGGTGATTTGAAAACCAGGGGGGAGAACGAGGTCACCACATCTGCCTATAAGGTTGAAAAGATAAATAAGATAAATGTGTACACAGATTATCTTTCCACTTCGGCCCAAGATTCCATTAGAACGCTGCAATATGGAGACTACACCGTACACTATTCCGAAAATTTTGATATCAACCCAAAAACCTTGGCAAACGCCATATTTTTTAAAAAAGATAGTATCTATAGGGATGTTGATAAAATTAGAACTTCAAGACAGCTCAACGCGCTCAATATATTTAAATATCCCAATATTATTTTTGAGGCCGATAGTTCGGGTAATTCAGTAAATACGAATATCTATCTCGCCCCTAAATCCAAATATTCCTTAGGCACTAATTTTGAAGTTAGTCGATCCAATCTTCGTAGGTTAGGTGTAGGGCTGGGAACCTCTTTGTTAATACGAAATATTTTTAAGGGAGCTGAAAATTTAAGTATTTCTGCAGATGGTGCATACGGCCTTCTAAGTAATTCTACATTTCAGGCCAATTATTTTTCAGAATTTGGCGGGGACATTACCTTGGATTTTCCAAGAATATGGTTTCCGTTCATAAACACCTCCAAAATAATTCCCAATTATACCTTGCCCAAGACCAGAATTGCCATCGGTACCAGTTTTCAAAATAATATTGGCCTGGATAAACAGACATTAAACGCCGTTTTAGGCTATAATTGGGTGCCTAGTGATTATGTAAACCATAAAGTTGAACTATTGAACATTCAATTTGTTCGCAACGTAAATGAAAAAAGATTTTTTAATGTTTACCGAAATACATTTGAACGACTTGATGATATTGCCGATGAATATCAGGACAATCCGCTACTATCCGATTTTTTTGAAAGTGAAACCGATCCAACGGATCCTAGGTTAATTATACCTGCTGGAACAACCGGTTTTATTAATGCCGTACAGAATAGTACCATATCCACAGCCACTTCAGATTTTAACGATGTCACCCGGTTAGAAGAAAGAAGGCAGCGTTTAACAGAAAATAATCTCATTTTCGCGACCAACTATACCTTTAACAAAACCAATAGGGATGGCATCATAGATAATAGTTTTTATCAATTTAGATGGAAATTGGAGAGCGCCGGTAATCTGTTATCTGCTTTTTCAACTTTTGTACCGTTCAACAAAAACGAACAGGGCGATTTATTGGTCTTTAGCGTTCCGTTCTCCCAATACATCAAAAACGAATTTGAATATGTGAAATATTGGGACCTATCGCATTCCAATGTATTGGCGGCAAGATCGTTCGTTGGCATTGCCATACCTTATGGAAATTCGGACAACATCCCCTTTGTACGTAGTTATTTTGCGGGTGGATCCAATGATAATCGCGCTTGGTTTCCTTATTCATTAGGACCGGGAAGCGTTTCCGCTGTAAACGATTTTAATGAAGCCAACCTAAAATTGGCGCTCAATCTAGAATATAGATTCCCCGTTGTTGGCGCTATAAAAGGAGCTATTTTTGCCGATGCCGGAAATATTTGGAATGTTTTTGACAATGTGGAAGACCCCGATGCTACGTTTGATAGTCTAGCATCGTTAAAGGACATTGCACTGGGAACCGGTTTTGGATTGCGATATGATTTTACTTATTTCCTATTTCGCCTAGATTTAGGTTTCAAGACCTATAACCCGGCCGAAATACCCTCCAAAAGGTGGTTTAGGGATTATAATTTTGCCAACTCCGTTTTACAAATAGGGATCAACTATCCGTTTTAAATATAATTGTTTTATTACTTTTGTTGCACATTTTTTTAGAAACCAATAGACCTATTGATTATGGCCCACAATATTAAACCGGGAGTTGCTACCGGAAACGAAGTACAAGCAATATTCAATTACGCAAAGGAAAAAGGATTTGCATTACCTGCTGTAAACGTTATAGGTTCTGACACTATTAATGGGGTATTGGAAACCGCCGCGACCTTAAAAGCACCTGTAATCATTCAGTTTTCTAATGGTGGAGCACAGTTTAATGCCGGGAAAGGACTTTCCAATGAAGGGCAAAAAGCAGCAATATTAGGTGCTGTAGCCGGTGCTA
>JBBSKR010000105.1:0-11590 GCA_038256135.1 Flavobacteriales bacterium
ACATATATGTTTCCAATGATTTTTATGAGCGCGATTATCTTTACATAAACAATCAAGATGGGACTTTTACCGAAGAAATTAAAAAATGGACCAATCATTTAAGTCTTTCCGCGATGGGTATTGATATTGCCGATATTAATAATGATGGATTATCCGATATTTTTATTACTGATATGCTGCCAGAACCAGATCAACGTGTTAAATCAGTTATGGAATTTGAAGGCTACAATATTTTCAAATTAAAACAGAGTAAGGATTTTCATCAGCAGTATATTCAAAATACTTTGCAACTTAATAATGGCAACGGATCCTTTTCAGAAATTGCCTATTATAGTGGGGTTGAGGCGACCGATTGGAGTTGGTCTGGTTTGCTATTTGATATGGATAACGATGGTTACAAAGACATCTATGTAACCAATGGCATCAATCATGATTTGACAGACCTCGATTTTGTTGATTTTTTTGCGAATGAGATTATCCAAAAAATGGCACTAACAGGTAAAAAGGAATCTATAGATTCTATTATCAATAAGATGCCCATGAGTCCGTTACCAAATTATGCCTACCACAATAACGGGGATATTACCTTTACCAATTACAATAAGAAATGGGGATTTGAAATTCCAAGCAAATCCAATGGTGCTGCCTATGCGGATTTGGATAATGATGGGGATTTGGATTTAGTGGTCAACAACGTAAACATGGAAAGTTTTGTTTACAGGAACAATAGCAATCTTTACAAAGAACATAATTACATCAAATTGAAGTTCAGCGGTCCGGACAAAAATAAGTTTGCAATTGGAACCAACGCCAAGGTATATTTTAAAGATCAGATAATCGATCAAACGTTAATCCCTTCAAGAGGCTTTCAATCTTCCGTTGAATACCCTATGACCATTGGTGTGGGTGCCACTACCAAAATAGACTCGATTCGAATTATATGGCCAGACGATGCAACCCAAAAATTAACGGATGTAGCCGTTAATCAAGATTTGGTTTTGAATCATGCAGATGCAACCGGTAAATATACCCTTCCAAACGTAAAACCATTACCTAAACTTTTGAATGAAGTTCCAAATAAAACCTTTTTTGCACATCAAGAAAATGATTATAATGATTTCGATAATGAAGGTTTAATTTATCAATCATTGGATGAAGAGGGCCCTGCACTGACCGTAGGAGATATAAATGGTGATGGTAATGACGATATTTTCATTGGAGGGGCTAAAGGACAAACAGCCGCCGTCTATATGCATCATGGCAACGGTAAAGTTGGCAAACCAATAACCTCTTACTTTGAACTTGACAAAGACTATGAAGATACGGCAGCTGCATTTTTTGATGTTGATAATGATGGCGATCTGGACCTGGTGGTAGGTAGTGGTGGTAATGAATTGGGATTGCAAAATACCTACGGGATACGGATCTACATAAATAACGGTAAGGGTGCATTTGATAAACTTCAGGATAAACTACCTTCTGCGAATAAAAATATCTCCGTAATAGCTCCATATGATTTTGATAATGACGGGTATACCGATTTATTTATTGGATCCCGAAGCGTAGTAGGAACATATGGTGTTGAACCAAATCACCTTTTATTGTTAAACAACCGTAACAACACCTTTTCAGATGTAACGGAACGTTACGGCTATGACCTTAAAAATGCCGGTATGATTACCGATGCCAAGTGGTTTGATATGGACGGGGATGGAATGAAAGATTTGGTGACGGTATCCGATTGGGGAACACCCAAAATATTTAAGAATTCAGGAAGACGCCTAAGTAAGTATTCAAGTAATTTGGATAGTCTAGATGGTTGGTGGGGAGCATTGGAAGCCAGAGATTTGGATAATGATGGAGACTTGGATTTGATTCTGGGTAATTCAGGCAGTAATGTTCATTACAAACCTAAAGAAAACCATCCCATGAAAATGTGGATAAATGATTTTGATAATAATGGCACCATTGAACAAATCGTTACACAATATTATGACGGTGGTGATTACCCGATACATCAAAAGAGAGAACTTACCAACCAATTACTGACCCTAAAAAAAGAGAATATCAAGGCTTCAGAATATGCTAAAAAAACAATTCAGGAACTTTTTTCAAAAGAAGTAATTGCAAATACCATTGTTAAAAAAGCCGCTATTTCAGAATCGGTCATAGCGATAAATGACGGTAATGGTAATTTTAAAATCCAAAAACTGCCCCCTCATGTTCAATTTTCATGTATTTGTGCCATTCAATGTAAAGACATTAATAATGATGGTAATTTAGATATCATTCTAGCTGGTAATAACTTTGAATTTAAACCTCAATATTCAAGATTGGATGCCAATTATGGCAATGTTCTTTTGGGAGATGGGGAGATGGGTTTCGAATGGCAAAACTACACTGATAGTGGATTCTTTATTATGGAAGAAGTCAAGCAATTGGAATTGTTCAAAGATAAAATGGGCAATAGCTTTTTAATAGCTGCCATCAACAATGAAAAGCCGAAAATTTATAGTTTCAATGAAAAATAGCATCCTTTTACTATTCTTCTTTTCAATCCTATTAGGCTGTTCCAATAAAAATGAAGGAGAAGTTTTTAAAAAACTCGATTCGGAAAAAACAGGAATAGACTTCGCCAATACGCTAACCGAATCGGATGATCTCAACATTCTAGACTATCTTTATTTTTATAATGGAGGGGGTATTGCTATTGGCGATATCAATAATGATGGATTGCCAGATATTTTTCTTTCAGCCAACCAAAGCGATAATCAATTGTACCTCAATAAGGGTAATATGAGCTTTGAAAATATTTCGGGGAAAGCGAGTATTTCGGGAAAAAGTTCGTGGAATACTGGTGCTGTAATGGCTGATGTAAACGGAGATGGCCTTTTGGATATTTATGTTTGTGCCGTGGTTGGCCTCAATGGATTTATTGGACATAATGAATTATTCATTAATGAAGGAAATGGCGTATTCAAGGAAAGTGCCGCTGAATATGGACTTGATTTTGAATCCTATAGCTCAAATGCCGTGTTTTTAGATTATGATTTAGATGGCGATTTGGATATGTACCTCTTAAATCATGCGGTGCACACGCAAGAAACCTTTGGAAAGGTAGGTTTACGATATCAACGCAATTATGAATCTGGTGACAAACTACTCCGAAACGACAATGGCAAATTTGTTGATGTAAGCGAACAGGCCGGTATTTTTGGCGGCATAAATGGGTATGGACTAGGAATTGCAGTATCGGATTTCAATTTAGACGGCTACCCAGATCTTTACATAGGCAACGATTTCCATGAAGATGATTATTACTATTTAAATAATGGAGATGGCACCTTTACCGAAAGTTTAAAGAAATATTTTGGCCACAGTTCACGATTTTCAATGGGTAGTGATGTTGCCGATATTAATCATGATGGTAGACCAGATTTGATTTCTTTGGATATGCTACCAGATGAGGAAAAAGTACTAAAAGCTTCTGAAGGGGATGATAATTTCCAAATTCAAAAAATTAGGATAAATGATTATGGGTACCATTACCAATTTACAAGAAACATGCTGTTCTTGAATCAACCGGATGGTACTTTTATAGAAACGGCCTTGCAAAGTGGGGTTTCTGCTACAGATTGGAGTTGGAGTGCACTTTTTGGGGATTATGATCAAGATGGCGAACAAGATTTGTTCATTAGCAACGGTATTCCAAAACGCCCCAATGATTTAGACTATATTAATTTTCTTTCCAATGAAAATATTGAAAAGAAAATGAACAATACTAATTTAATCGACCAAAAAGCACTCGACTTAATGCCTTCTGGTCATGTAGGAAACCGGATTTTTCAAGGAGACAAAAGTTTACGATTTATTGATAAGTCGAATAGTTGGATTCCACATGACACACTTGTTTCTGGGGCAACGGCGTACGGGGACTTGGACAATGATGGAGATTTGGACATCATTACCAACAACCTAAATAGCGGTATAACTTTATATCAAAATTTAACCAATTCCCAAGCCAATTTTTTGAAGTTAAAATTCAATTATGTTAAAGGAAACAACTACGGCATAGGTACCAAAGTATTCTCCTACGCAGGCGGTATAAAGCAATTTAAAGAACTTTATACGGTTAGGGGGTTTCAAGCATCTTCCGAACCCATGATCCATTTTGGCTTTGGTAGCTTGAATAAAGTTGATTCGTTGCAAATTATTTGGCCCAATGGTACATACCAAGTAGTAAAGGAGGTCAACGTAAACCAAACATTAATATTACAACCGGACAAAACAAGGCCCTTTGATTATAATAGTTTGAAGCCAACAACAAAGCCACTATTTGAACGGATAGAGAATAATTTAGGAATAGATTTTACACATAAGGAGGATAGATATACAGATTTTAATCGCCAAAAACTTATTCCGTATCAATTGTCCGACCGTGGTCCGGCAACCAGTGTGGGCGACATCAACAATGATGGTAAGGAAGATATTTTCTTTGGTGGATCAAAGTTTATTTCTTCAGAAATATATCTTCAACAAGATAGTTCCTTTGTCAAGGTAACATACCCGAATTTGGTCAAAGATTCCATAAAGGAGGACGTTACCTCAATTTTAAAGGACCTTGATAAGGATGGATTTATCGATTTGATTATAGGTAGTGGCGGCGCTGATTTTTATGGACAATCAAAACCCTTAACCGACAGCTATTACAGTTTTAATAAAACAGATTTTAAGGAGAACGCTTTTCCAGAATATTTTGAGAATGCATCGGTTATCGTGCCCATAGATATAGATGGCGATGGAGACTTAGATCTATTCATTGGAAATGAATCTGTATCTGCAGATTTTGGAAAACAACCAAATTCTTACCTGCTAATTAACACGGATGGCAAATTTTCATTAGCCCCAAAAAATCCATTTGAATCGTTAGGAATGGTAACCGATGCCATTGCATCTGATTTCAATAATGATGGGAAAGAGGATTTGATTATTGTAGGTGAATGGATGGCCCCAAAATTCTTTAGAAACGATGGACAAACTTTTGTTTTTGAACGGCAATTTGATGAAGAGAAATTAAACGGTCTTTGGCAAAGCATCGAAAGTATTGACATCGATGGGGATGGTGACCAAGATTATCTCTTAGGCAATTGGGGGACAAATTCCAAATTTGTAGCTTCTGAAGAAAAGCCAATGAAAATGTTTTATAGTGATTTTGATAAGAATGGGGCAACAGAAACTATCGTATGCACTTATAAAAATGATGCATATTACCCTTTAGATGGATTAAATGAACTATCAAGCCAGTTGGTATCGCTTCGAAAAAAATTTACTTCCTATGCTTCATTTGCGGGAAAATCGATTACCGAAATCTTGGAAGAAGAACAGATAAGCAACGCTACGGTATTAACGGTAAGCAGATTGGAATCTGGATACTTGAAAAATGAAAATGGAACGTTTTCATTTTTTCCTTTCCAATCAGAACTTCAACTTGCACCATTAACCGATTTTTTAAAATTTGATTTTGATAATGACGGTACGGAAGAAGTATTGATGGGTGGTAATTATTTTGGGGTAAAACCGTATCACGGCAGGTTCGATTCCTTTCCGGGAGCCCTACTTAAAAATGAGGATACCATACTCTTGGGAAATCAGTTGGGACTGAATTTTATGTTCAAGTCCGTACGCCATTTGAACATAGTTAATTTCCAAAATAATCCATATTTATTGGTCACTTTCAATAATGACGCAGCTGAAGTATATCGAATAAAAAAATAATAAAAGTCGAACCGCAAAAAGATGCTCCAACACTAAAATGATAGGATGAAAAAAGGAATTTATATTATTTCAATGGTGCTCGCCATTTTTTTGGTGTGGTATTTTTTTATCAAAACCTCAGATTATACGATCAACTTCAAATCAAATACATTTCCTGAAACTGTAAATCAATCCATCAAACTATGGAACAATGGCTTGGACAACTCCTTAGGGCTAAAGGAAATTGGTGATTTTAAGCATTTAGAGCAAAATTTGACCGTTTCCGATTCTGTGCATACCTACGAATGGCAAATAACAGCTAGCTCAGATTCAACCTCACAAGTGACCGTAAAAATCACAGATCAAAATTTGGGAAATAGCCTTTCAAACAGGCTTCAAGTACCTTTTACAAAAACTAATTTTTCGAAGGGGTCAGAAGAGCGGATATTAAACTTTATGACTATTCTAAAAGAGCACGTAGATAATTTCAAGATTACCATTATTGGTGTTGAAGCTATACCCGAAAAGCATTTGGCCTACATTCCCTTAGAAAAAACGCAAATTGAAAAGGCTAAGGGGATGATGGAAAATTCTTCTTTTATTGGCCAACTACTTACTGAAAACCAAATAAAGTTGGATGGGCCACCTATGCTTGAAGTAACGAATTGGAATAGGGAAAAGGACAGTATCACCTATAATTTTGGATATCCCATTCAACCAGATCAAAACGTACCCATGGATACTGAAATTAAATATAAAAAGCTAAAGAAAAGGCAAGGATTGAAAGCGATTTATAACGGGAACTACATTACTTCCGACAGGGCTTGGTATGCCTTAGTAAACTATGCCAATAAAAATGATATTTCGGTAGAGGCACTTCCTATAGAAATATTTTACAACAATCCCGACATGGGCGGAAATGCCCTTTCGTGGAAAACCGAGGTTTATTTACCGGTAAAAAGTGACTAAGTGGACCCTTTCAACACTCGGGGTACGCCCGTGAAAATTTACTTAGCAAAGTAGATGTAAATGGAGATTACTATAACGCATATTCCAAGACCTACCTGATTTACATATTTGTAGGGCGTTATAGAAACCTGATTGGTATATTCCAATACGAATGGCTCTTTACGGGGCTTGAAATACCCAATGATAAGCATTATCACAACATTGGTGATAAATAGAATCGCCATAATATGCAAGTAATGTGGATACGCCTCTGCCTCTATCAGTCTAAGACTTTCTGCATCAGTTATGCCAGAACTTTTTGCTTGGGCCAATGCATCGTCCACAAATCTGCCCTTAAGCCAAAATTGACTAATACAATAAAATGCAGATCCCAATAAAATTCCGATTTTGGCCGCTATGGCAGGCACCCTCTTGGTAAGGTAGCCCACTACGATAATGGTGAATATGGGAATACTATAAATTCCGTTTATTTCTTGTAGGTAATTGAATAAACTTCCAGCATTGGCTATCATTGGAGCGATAAACATAGCGGCCAAAGCCAGGCAAATACCAAAAATCTTACCATATTTAACGACCGTGGTTTCCGAAGCATCCTTATTGATATGCTGCTTGTAAATATCAATACCAAAAAGGGTAACAGAACTATTGAGCACACTATTGAACGAACTTAAAATTGCCCCGAACAATACCGCCGCAAAAAAGCCCACCAATGGTTTCGGCAATACAGCCCTAACCAATTCAGGATAAGCCAAATCACTGGTGTCCAATCCTCCTTCAAAATAATGATATGCAATCATACCGGGCAATACCAAGATCAATGGTCCCAGTATTTTTAAAAATGAAGCCAATAACAATCCCTTTTGACCCTCTGCCAAATTTTTGGCACCCAACGCTCTTTGAATAATTTGTTGATTGGTGCCCCAATAAAACAATTGCACCAACATCATCCCGGTAAAAATAGTAGAAAACGGCACCTCCTGACCGCGGTTTCCTGTTGAATCAAAACGCTCCGGATTGGAGTTCATCAAATTTTCCAAGCCTTCAAACACACTGCCATCCCCAATGGCCATTAGTCCAAATACAGGGATTAGCAAGCCCCCAACCAAAAGGCCTATGGCATTAATGGAATCGGAAACTGCTACCGCCTTTAGGCCTCCAAAAACGGCATATATCGAACCGATGATGCCGATACCCCAAATACAGACGATCAACGCAGTTTTGTCTGACACATCCAATAGGGTGGGAACATCGAACATACCGCTAATCGCAACAGATCCTGAATATAAAATTACGGGTAACAATACCACTACATATCCTGTCAAAAAAAGACCGGACGTAATGGTCTTAGTAGCTATGTCAAACCTTTTCGCCAAAAACTGTGGAACGGTAGTCAAACCCCCTTTTAAATATCTAGGAAGCAGAAATACCGCTGCTATTACGATGGCAATTGCCGCCAATGTTTCCCATGCCATAACAGATAGGCCATCGGTATAGGCACTTCCGTTTAGACCTACGATCTGTTCCGTTGATAGGTTGGTCAATAATAAGGATCCGGCAATTACCCCAGCCGTTAAACTTCTTCCTCCCAGGAAATAGCCATCAGACGATTTTTCATCCGTCTTTCGCGTTGCCAAATACGATATGACCGCTACCAAAATTGTAAATCCTAAAAAAGAAAGTATCCCTATCATTATGTGTAATTGAAAAGTATATTGTGGTTAAATATATTGGATATTTTAAGATTATAACACGCTAATGTTATTTTTATCTTAAAAAAAACCCCTTAAAAAGTAGGATCATCGATTTAAGACTAAATATTTATTTAAATATTCATCTTAGAGTCCTGCAAAATGTGTAATACCCTCAAAATTATTTAGTTTTGTAACCCTTTACGATTTACTACATGAAAAATAATAGTATTCACAAAATGAGAGCTTTGGCAACTAATCTTTTAATGAGCCTGACAGTACTTTTTATTATTTCCTGCTCTAAAGGTTTGAGGCAAGAACCGATAATCATTAGTCCAGAGGAATTACACACTTCTATAGATAAAATCGTGGAGATTATGATCCACGATATCTTTTCCCCACCAGTGGCCAGTAGAATTTTTGCGTATCCGAATATAGCGGCCTATGAGATTATAGCTCAGGTTAACCCAGAATATAGGTCACTTGCAGGACAACTGCCAGAATTGACACCCATACCAGTAATGGATAGTGTGCAAGGTATAAATCCACAATTGGCAGCGCTTATTGCCCATATGAACATTAGTAGGCAATTGATTTTTTCGGAACAGACCTTTGACGTGCTTCAAGATAGTTTGTACGCTAGCTGGCAATCTAAAAATGAGGTCGAATTCGAGGCTTCCAAAAAATACGGACTTGAAGTGGCGGAACACATTAAAAAATGGATGTCCAAGGATAATTATAGCCAAACCCGTACGATGCCCAAATTTACGGTAGATACCGACGACCCAACGAGATGGCAACCAACACCGCCTGCCTATATGGACGGTATAGAACCGCATTGGAACAAAATAAGACCTTTTGCCTTGGATTCCGCTTCGCAATTCAAACCCATACCTCCCCCACCCTTCTCGATGGAGAAAAATTCGGCTTTTTATAAAGAGTTGTTGGAGGTGTATGAAACCAGTAATAAAATCACCCTTGATGGAGACGAATCGGAGGAAGTGGCCATCGCCAAATTTTGGGACTGTAATCCGTACGTATCCGTAACCAGGGGACACTTGATGTTTGCAACCAAAAAAATAACCCCCGGTGCACATTGGATCGGTATTACCAAAATTGCCTGTAGAAAAACCGATAGTAGCTTTGATGAAACGGTGTTTGCCTACACGAAAACATCCTTAGCGATTGCCGATGCGTTTATTAGCTGTTGGGACGAAAAATATAGAAGCAATCTTATTCGACCAGAAACGTTGATCAATCAACATATTGACGAAAATTGGAAACCCATTTTACAGACTCCACCATTTCCTGAATATACCAGTGGACATAGTGTTGTATCCGGTGCCGCAAGCACCGTCCTCACTACTATTTTTGGAGATGATTTTGCTTTTGACGATGACACTGAAGTACCGTACGGATTACCGGTTAGAAAATTTAAATCATTCAATCAAGCAGCTGATGAAGCGGCCATTAGCAGAATGTATGGCGGTATTCACTATAGGGCTGCAGTTGAAGTTGGTGTTGGGCAAGGTAGGGAAATCGGTCGCTTATTGAATTCGAAAATCAAAATGAAAGAAATGGAGAACAATCTGGCTTCCAAGTAATTGGATAGTTTTACTTGGAAACCTATTGCCCTAATTTCATTTTTGCTACCCAATTATTAACTTAGTTAGTACCCCCTCCACAATGTCAAAATTACCCCTAATTGGTTTGTTTCTTATTTTGTTCTCTTGTACCAACTATGGCCAATTGACAATAATTACTGATCTACCTGGGAGTTTGGAGGAAACATCTGGGATGGTAACTTTTAACGATTCGACCGTTTGGGTGCTTGAAGACAATGGCAATGAAGATGAGATTTACCTAGTAAATTTTAAAGGCGATATTCTCAAAAGTCTAAAGGTTAAAAATGGGGACAACGATGATTGGGAGGATATGGCCAAAGATGCTTCCGGTAATATCTATATAGGTGATTTCGGGAACAATGGCAATTACAGAAAGAACCTGGTCATCTATAAACTTCCCAACCCAACTACGGAACCCGGAGATAAAATAGCTGCGGAACAAATTGAATTCCAATATCCGGACCAAAAAGAATTTCCGCCAAAAAAGGATGCCCTATTTTATGATGCGGAAGCCTTATTTCACCATGGCGGTAAATTATTCATCGTTACCAAAAATAGATCCAATCCGTTTACCGGGGAAGCGAGAATATATTCGTTACCCGATACAAAAGGTACCTACGAGGCTACAAGCGTGGGCTCATTTACCCCCTGCATGGATTGGAAACTCTGTCAGATAACATCAATGGATATTTCTCCTAAAGGAGATAAAATAGTTGCACTTAGTTACGGTAAGCTTTTCATTTTTACCGAATTTACATGGGACGATTTCTCCAAAGGTAAAATGGAAGAAATTGACCTTGGTGCCCGAACCCAGTTGGAATCGGTATGTTTCCTAAACGATAAGACCCTTTTGATTTCCGATGAACGCTCCCATGGAACTGGAGGAAATCTGTATTCCTTTACCCTTCCCTGAGCATTTAATTTTGATCACTAAAAGCCAAAGCCCAGCCCAAAGGTAAATCTAGGACCATCTTCACTTGCAAATAGTGCCGTATTGATCGAGATGATATCCGAGGCATTTAAAAAGAAGCCTCCGCCATAGGAAGTATGCCATCTTTTTGAACTTATTTCAGGATACCATACCCGACCGTAGTCAAAACCGCCAAAAAGGCCCATGGCCATGGGCAGTAATCTAGTTCGTTTTTTTTTGAGGCTAAATCTAATATCGGTATTTTGATAGTATGCCGTTTTTCCGGTAAACCGTTGGTTTCTAAAACCTCGTAATCCATTTGTTCCCCCAATACTGGCTGCTTGATAGAATTCATATCCTTCGCCCAAATTAAATTGGGCGTTCCATTTGGTAGCCAGTACCAGTCTGCCGTTTGGCACCAGTTTATAATCAAACCCAATGGACGGAATAACATACCCATAATTACCACCTTCCACATTAAGGTTATCCCTATAACCTGCCTGAAGTGAAGTTTCCATACCCATGGTTGGAAAGGCTTCATTATTCTTATTTTCAAAAGAGTATTCTACATGTACCCCTAAAAAATCATTGTTCGTCTCTTCTCCATTTTGCTGGTAAAAGGTGTTGATAAATCTGTCTTCGGT
>JBBSKR010000106.1:0-11409 GCA_038256135.1 Flavobacteriales bacterium
AGGCACGTTTTTGTGGCGCGGAAGGACTTAAAAACGTTGAAATGCTTTCCGATTTTAGGGATGGTAATTTTGGCAAATCCTACCAAGTTTCATTTTCCGATGGACCTTTGGCACCATTACATTCAAGAGCCGTCGTAGTAGTAGATGAGAACGGAAAAGTGTTGTATACGGAACAAGTATCGGAAATTGCCGAGGAACCCAACTATAAAAAGGCTTTGGAAGCGTTAATGAATTAATAATAATTTTACCGCCATGCCCAAAAAATCGTTTTTGGTCAACCGTATTAAAAGTGTTGGTTTTGCCTTTAGAGGTGCCCTAATTTTGATACGAACCGAAGCAAGTATCAAAATTCAGGTCTTCATCAGTTTGGTAATGACCGCCGCAGGTTTCTACTATGAAATTTCAAATACGGAATGGGTTCTTCAAATTCTTGCAATTGCATTGGTTTTGGGTATTGAAGGGATGAATACCGCTGTAGAAAAAATATCGGACTACATACAACCTGAATTCGATCCTAAAATTGGGTTTATCAAGGATATTTCTGCCGGTGCGGTCATGTTGGCTTCAATTGCATCGTCCATCGTAGGTCTTATTATTTATTTGCCCAAGATATTTTAGTCCGCAATTAGGTTTCCTATAGCTCATCGTAAATTTGTAAATTAGCATTAGAATAAAAGATTTAATGGCAAAAAAGGCAACTAAATCAAAGCCAAAACCTACTAAAAAAGGATCACCGTTTAAATTATCCAAACAAAATAAAATCATTTTGGGTAGTTTAATGATGCTTTTCAGTATCGCACTGTTCTTTTCATTTATTTCATTTTATTTTAATTGGCAGGATGATCAAAGTCAACTATCAGAATTCAAAAATCGCAATGAACTGGCAAAAAATCTATTGAACAAGTTTGGGGCAAGTATAAGTCACTTTTTCATGTATAAGGGATTTGGTGTTGCTACCCTCATACTACCCTTTTTAATATGCATTACGGGAATCTATCTTTTCCTGGGCCTTCCATTCAAGGCCTTGATAAAAAAGTGGATCTGGGGCTTGCTTTTCGTTATTTGGATTTCGATTACCTTAGGCTTTTTTGCCATTGACAGTCCGTTATTGGGAGGCTTGGTAGGCTATGAAATGAATGACTTTTTACAAGATTATGCCGGTAAAATTGGAGTACTCTTACTACTGATCTTTGGTCTGATATTTATTTTAGTGCGGTTGTTCGAAATTACCCCCGAAGGTTTATCGGCATTTTTCAAATCGAAGAAAGAGGCCATTTCCTCAGAATTTAAGGCAAGTCAACAAAGAAAGGTAAACAAGGATGATGAATTGATCACTACATCATTGGAAGATGAAATCCCTGTTGTTGTAGATACGTATACGCATAAAACCGAAATTCCACATTTGGAAAAGGAAAAAAAGAAGGGCGATATAGAAATTAGCAATATTTCAGAACCTGAAGAAACACTCGCCATGGAAGTTGAACAGGTTATTGAAGAGCCTGAAGAAGTAGATATTCTGGCCAATAAGCTAGTAGACGATTTTGGCGAATTTGACCCCACCTTAGAGTTGGGCAATTATAAATTCCCGACCATTGATCTTTTGGACCAACATGGGGTAACCGGAGGCATTACCATTAACCAGGAAGAGCTGGAGGAAAACAAGAACAAAATTGTTGACACCCTAAAAAATTATAAGATAGGCATTGCCCAAATAAAGGCAACTATTGGCCCAACCGTAACTTTATACGAGATAGTTCCTGAAGCTGGAATACGTATCTCTAAAATCAAAAATCTTGAAGACGATATCGCCTTATCCTTAGCTGCACTGGGTATACGAATTATAGCACCTATTCCCGGCAAAGGAACCATTGGTATAGAAGTGCCCAATAAAAATGCCACCGTAGTTTCCATGCGTTCCGTTATTGCCTCCAGCAAGTTTCAAAAAGCAGAAATGGAACTGCCGATTGCCTTTGGTAAGACCATTAGCAACGAAACATTTGTAGTGGATTTGGCCAAAATGCCACACCTACTTATGGCAGGTGCTACCGGACAAGGTAAATCTGTAGGTCTGAATGCAGTGCTTACTTCCTTACTTTATAAAAAGCATCCAGCGGAAGTAAAATTCATTCTGGTAGATCCCAAGAAAGTAGAGTTAACGCTTTACAATAAAATAGAGCGACATTTCTTGGCAAAACTTCCAGATTCCGAAGAAGCAATTATCACCGATAATACCAAGGTCATCCATACCCTTAATTCGCTTTGTATTGAGATGGACAATCGCTATGAACTATTAAAATTGGCGATGGTTCGAAATTTGAAAGAATACAATACCAAATTCAAGGCCCGTAAATTAAATCCGAATGACGGACATAAATTTTTGCCTTATATCGTTTTGGTCATCGACGAATTTGCAGATTTGATTATGACCGCGGGTAAGGAAGTAGAAACCCCCGTTGCTAGATTGGCGCAATTGGCAAGAGCAATTGGTATCCATTTAATTATTGCTACCCAGCGACCATCGGTAAATGTGATCACGGGTATTATCAAGGCCAACTTCCCGGCCAGATTGGCGTTTAGGGTAACTTCAAAAATAGATTCCAGAACAATTTTGGATTCGCAAGGTGCAGACCAGCTCATTGGTCGAGGAGATATGTTATTTACACAAGGTAATGATGTCACCCGTATTCAATGTGCATTTGTAGACACACCGGAAGTAGCTAAAATAACTGAATTTATCGGTAGTCAGCGTGCCTATCCAGAAGCACATGAACTTCCTGAGTATGTTGATGAAGATTCTGGCACGAGTGTTGATTATGATATAGCTGACAGGGATAAATTGTTCCGGGAAGCCGCCGAAGTCATTGTTATTGCACAACAAGGTTCAGCTTCCTTAATTCAGCGTAAGTTGAAATTAGGATACAATCGTGCTGGCCGTATAATAGATCAATTGGAAGCTGCAGGTATCGTAGGTTCTTTTGAAGGGAGTAAGGCCCGGCAGGTTTTAGTATCGGATATGGTGGCCCTTCAACTATTATTGGATAATGAAACAAATTAAATTAGAGATGAAAAAGTTTAGTATTATAGTAACGATTATGTTAACCGCAGCTTTTGCTAACGCACAGGGTGCAGACAAAGCCAAAGCCCTATTGGATGAAGTTTACAATAAGGTTCAGAGCTATGATAATATTTATGTTGATTTTAAGTTCGACCTTAAAAATGAGGAGGCAGGAATCAACCAAGAAACTAGGGGTGATGTTACCCTTGCCGACGATAAATATATTTTTAATTACCTAGGTTCTAAGCAGCTCTACGATGGTAATAAGGTATATACCATAGTTCCTGAAAACGAAGAAGTTACCATTGAAGATAAGTCTGAAGACCAGAATGCGATGACCCCTTCCAAAATGTTGACATTCTACAAAGAAGGTCATAATTATGCTTGGGACATTCTACAAACGGTACAAGGCCGAAAAATTCAATATGTAAAGTTGACCCCTATCGATTCCGATACCGAAATAAAATCAAGGCTATTAGGCATAGATATGGGTACCAAACATATTTATAGATTGATAGAAACAGGCAAAAATGGTACTACGACCACCATCACTGTTAATTCTTTTAAAACGGACCAAGATTTGTCCGAAACCTTATTTACTTTTGACGAAGCTAAATATAAGGATGAAGGCTATTTCATTCTAAGAAATTAGATCTATTGAGAATCCTAGACCGATATATCCTCTCAAGGTTTGTCTTTAATTTTGTCAGTTCGTTTGTAATATTGATGTTTATTTTCATATTCCAAACGATTTGGCTTTTTATTGATGACCTTGCCGGTAAAGGTCTTGATATCGTGATCATTGGAAAATTCCTTTTTTATTTGATTCCCGACCTTACGGAAAAGGTACTCCCTTTGACCGTACTTTTATCTTCCATTTTAACCTTTGGTTCCATTGCGGAGAATTACGAATTTGCGGCCATGAAGGCATCTGGAATTTCGTTGCAACGTTCCATGCTGAGCTTGATTATTTTTGTAACCATACTTGGCGGGGTGACCTTTTTTTTTGCCAACAACGTAATTCCATTATCACAACGTAAAATTTATAATCTTCGGAGGAACATCGCAAAAGTAAAACCTGCGGCAGTGGTATCTGAAGGGGTATTTAGCGACTTTGAAGGAATGAATATTAAGGTAGATGAAAAATATGGGGAAAATGATCGGTTTTTAAAAAACGTGATCATTCACAAAAAATCGGAAACCAATCTAAATACGACGGTGATAAAGTCAGAAACTGGAGAATTGATCAGTAGTGAAAAATCCGATTTTATTCAATTGGTTTTAAAAAATGGCCATTTTTATGAAGATGTAAGTACTAAGAGTAACGATAGTAAGTTGAAGTATCCATTTGCACAGGCGGATTTCGATACCTACACCATGAATATCGAAATTCCGGAAATCAATAATGATGAATTGGAAGAGGAACGTGATATCAGTACCGATAAAATGAAAAATATTTCCCGGCTTTCAAAAGATATCGATTCATTACGCGGAGATAATTATCGAATCGTACGTGCATTTTCAAAAAATATCGAAAGTAGGATAGGGATGTTTGTTCCATTGACCACTAGGGATTCCTTATCAACAATTGACTTAATTACAATTCAAAAAGACTCGCTTGCCGAAATAAAAATTGCTGATGCAAAGGCGAATATTGTTCTTCAGGATTCAATAAAGGAAAACTTTCTTAGCCTATTTCCCGAATGGCAACAGATACAAATATTAAGTAGCGCAAAAAATGCTACAAGCAGTATTTTAGGTTCAGTGAGCGGTAAAAAGGAAGAGATGCAGAAAAGATATAAAATCTACAACATGCATATTCTGTCCCTGCATAATAAATATGCCCTGGCATTTTCTTGTATCATCCTATTTTTTGTTGGGGCTCCATTGGGTGCCATCATTAGAAAAGGTGGCTTGGGCCTTCCTATGGTAATCGCTATAGTCCTTTTTCTCATTTATTACTTTATTGGGGTTTTTGCCGGCAACTATGCCAAAGAGGGTAATATTCATCCGATGCTTGGCGCATGGCTTTCTACCTTGATCATGTTACCTTTGGGTGTTTATTTGACCAAACGCGCAACGGAGGATAAGGGTATGATGAACTTTGGGGCAGTAACGGACTTTTTTAAAAATCTATTTAAGAAAAAAGATAAAAGTTGATGGTATGACCATGACAAAAACGAAAAACATTCAGTTGAATACTATAGAAGAGGCTATTGCCGATATAAGAGCCGGAAAGGTAATCATTGTTGTTGATGATGAAAATCGTGAAAACGAAGGTGATTTTCTGGCGGCAGCTGAATTAGCAACGCCTGAGACTATTAATTTTATGGCAACTCATGGTAAGGGTCTAATTTGTGCGCCACTAACAGAGGGAAGATGTAAAGATTTAGGGCTGCATAGGATGGTGAATACCAATACTGACCCGTTTGAAACGGCTTTTACCGTATCTGTGGATTTAAGGGGAAACGGTGTAACAACAGGTATTTCAGCGTCGGATCGGTCTAAAACAGTTTTTGCCTTAACGGATACAAATACCAAACCCCATGATTTAGTAAGACCTGGTCATATATTTCCTCTAGTTGCTAAGGAAGGTGGTGTTTTGCGTAGAACCGGGCATACAGAAGCAGCGATTGATTTTGCAAGATTAGCAGGGTTAAAACCTGCTGGGTTTATTGTGGAAATAATGAATGATGACGGTAGTATGGCCCGCCTTCCGGAATTAATGAATGTCGCAAAGAAATTTGACTTAAAAATTGTTTCCATAGAAGATCTGGTTGCCTACCGAATGGAGCATGATAGCTTGATAGAAAAAGAAACCGATTTTGATATTAAAACCAGGTTTGGGGATTTTAGGTTACGCGCCTATAAACAGACCACGAATAACCATATTCATCTTGCCCTGACCAAAGGATCTTGGACATCCGATGAAAAAATATTGACCCGTATCAATTCCACGCTGATCAACAATGATATTTTGGGTACGTTAACACATAATCCCGATCAAAAACTAGAGGACATGTTCAATATGGTTAATAAAGAGGGAAAAGGAGCCATTGTATTCATTAATCAAGATGCGGATTCTCTCAACCTGCTTTCTCGATTGAAAGAACTTAAAGAACTACAGAAGGTGGGTATCCATAAGGCGCCTAAAATTGAAATGGATAATCGCGATTTCGGTATTGGCGCCCAAATATTACACGATGTTGGCATTCATAAAATGCGGCTTATGACCAATAGTTTGCAAACCAAACGGGTAGGTATCGTCGGATATGGTTTGGAAATTATAGAATATGTCTCTTATTAAAGGTTATAGGAATTTCGTTAATACATCACTCATTTTCTTAGCACGTTCATAAACCTGTTCTTCCGTCCAACTTAATTTGACCAAGCATGAAATGGTTCTACCGATCCAAGCATCTGATTTGGAGAAATCAGCTTTAGAATAATCCGGTAATTGATTCCTAATCTCTTGGGGTAGTTTTCCCAAGGACGTAAGGTTCGTCAAGTGTTCCCACTTTTTGTAATAATGCCAATTATTATCGAACCAGTAAAAGCATGCGTCTATACCGGCTTCACCCAAAGCTGAATGAGCCCTTTTAGCTATTTCCTGTGTGGGCAAAAAGAAATTCAAAAACGAGTAATTTTCCACCCCCCCTGAAGGTACTCTTCGAAAGGTAACTCCTGAAATAGATTCAATAGCAGTCTTCAGTGTTGTATAGTGCTTTTTCTGAATTTCCAAAAAATCATCCAAACGCTGTATTTGGGCACAACCAACGGCAGCATTCAATTCAGATATTCTAAAATTATATCCCAAAAACGGATGACTTTCCGCTCCCCTATCCTTGCCAATATGATCATGTCCATGATCGGAAAAATGATCTGCATTGCTACTATATTTATCATTATTGGTAATTAAAGCACCACCTTCCCCACAGGTAATGGTTTTAACATAATCAAAAGAAAAACATCCTAAATCACCATAACTGCCTAATGGCTTACCTTCATAACTACCCCCAATGGCCTGACAAGCATCTTCCAATAAAAGCAGCTTATGCTTGGTACAGATATCCTTCAAGGCTTTTAAGTCTGCCATGGATCCGCACATATGAACGGGCATCACCACTTTGGTATTACTGGTAATAGCTTTTTCTACCGCTATCGGATCTAATGTTAGCGTATCATCAACGTCCACCAAAATTGGTATGGCGCCTATCGCCAATATAGATTCGAAACTGGCTACAAAGGTGAATGTAGGCATGATTACTTCGTCACCCGCCCCTACTCCTGCGCTCACTAGGGCTACGGTAAGTGCAGCGGTGCCACTGCTGACCAATCGAGCATGCTTGGTTCCCATTCGCTCTGCCAAGGCCTTCTCCAATTCTAATGCCTTCCATTGATCGTTACGCATTCCATCAAAACCATAACGCATCAATACTCCCGTATCCAATACTTCCTGCACCTGACTTTTTTCCATTTCCCCGAACAATTCAAAACCTGGCATTCTATTTCATTTTAAAGGTTACACAAAGCTTGTTTAAATTATCGGTAAAACCAAAGTTTTATAGCCAGTATAAGGACCATAATAATCAAAAAGGTTTTGATAAATCCATCACCCCTATTCACCGATACCCTGCTCGCAAGCCATGCACCACTACCGTTACCAATGGCAAGAATAAAACCTATTTTCCAATTTACCTGATCATTTAAAGCAAATACGAATAATGCGGATACCATATACATAAACACTACCGCCACTTTAGTAGCGTTCGAACGAACCAAAGTCATTCTATTGATATAATGAAGAAATAGAATCATAATAAACCCGAGTCCTGCATTTATAAATCCGCCATAAATCCCAAAAAAGAAAAATGCCACAATCCCAAACCAAAGATATTTTCCCGTAAGGCGCTCCTGCATTTCCTTTACTCCAATTTTGGGTCCGAAAGTAATGATGAGCACCACACCAATCATGACGATGGCCAATATTCGATTGAATAATGCACCACTTATATCAACGGCCAAATAGGCCCCCAATATGGAACCTACAAAAGCGGAACATCCCAAATAGATATTAAATGGAAAAGTGCTTACCCCCTTGCTTTTAAAACCTGCAGTCGCTATTGCAGTTTGAAAAATGATGGCCACTCTATTCGTTCCATTCGCCAAGGTAGAAGGTAAGCCTAAAAAGATTAATATTGGTAACGATAGTAAGGAACCCCCACCCGCAACGGTATTGATAAAACCCACGATAAAACCAACTAGGATTAATAAGGGATACGCATACCATTCTTCCATGAAGCAAAGGTAAATTAGAAATTGAAATTAAAGTGGCAGAATACTACAAGCCCTAACCCTAGCAAACTATACTTTGAACTATACAGCCTCAAAATGATACTCCAAAGGTTTTGGGGTCCAAATTTTTATAACCAAAGGATTTCATTTGCTCAAACGCCTCATTTATGGTCCTTACCGGTAATTTACAGGTATTATTTTGACAAACATAAATGAAGGTTCCATCCGTAGAAAATCGATCTTTAAACAAGGCTATAGTACTAGTACCGGTTGTACCTGCCAATAAAGTATTCGTTAGATAATGGCTGTCCATTTCGGTAATCAGGCTTTTTGCATTTTCACCTACTATTGCTATTTCATAATAAGGATAGGCTTGGTTTAACAATAATGAGCCCCAGGCACCATAACTTTGGGCCTGATTTTCAAAATCCCCAATAAGTAAGGAACCCATAATGCCGGCATCTTTCAAATACTTCGTATTATATTCCAAATGACCCAATTTAAAAAGAGTCTGTGCCATGATAGCGTTCGCAGAAGGCACCACACCATCGGATGTATTTATAATTTTTGGTATCAAGTCGTTCGACGTATTGTAGTAAAACAATCCCGAAGCTCCAGCAAATTTAGCTATAACACTATCCATTAATCTTTTTGCAGTGTCCAAATACTCAAAGTTCAAGGTCACCTCAAAAAGTGCGAGGGCGCTTTTTGCCAAGAAGGCATAATCTTCCAAAAACACCTCCTTTTGTCTACTTTTGATTGTGTAGGAATGGACCAATTCATTATTCCTGTAATTGTTCGATTTTAGAAATTCAAAAATTGATTTGGCTTCGGTCAAATACTTTTCATCTCCAAATGATGTGTAGGCATCCAATAAGCCCTCGATCATTAATGCGTTCCACGAAGTTATAATTTTATTGTCTTTTGAAGGAGTTTCCCTTTTATTGCGATAATTAAGCAATATGGATTTCCAACTTCCAATCTTTTCAATCAATTCCATTTCTGAAATCGATTCTTTTTTAGATTTAGAAAAATTGGCAATCGATAAGGTATTATTAAGAACAAAATTGCCATTTTCCCAAACTTCACTTTCTTTGATTCCATAAAACCTTGAAAATAATTCGAAATCGTCCCCTAATAAGGATTGTAGCTCGTCTCTTCCCCAAACATAATAAACCCCTTCTGCGCCATTCGTATCTGCATCCATAGCACTAAAATAACCTCCACTTTCATTTCGCATTTCGGTCCTTAAAAATTCAAAGGTTTCTTCTACCATCCGTTGATATTCCTCTTTTCCAAAGATTTTAAAGGCCTTGGACAACAAGCTTACCATTTGAGCATTATCATAGAGCATTTTTTCAAAATGGGGAACCTTCCATTTATTATCGGTACTATATCTAAAAAAACCACCTCCAACATGATCATATATTCCCCCTTGGGAAACTTTTTCCAAGGTTCTCAAAACCTGAATTTTAGCTTCCTCATCTTGCTGAAGCATGGAGTAATCCAATAACATATTCAAATTGGTTGGAATAATAAACTTCTGTGATCCAGTATTGCCGCCCCATTCCTTATCCCACGATTTGGACCAATTGTCAACCCCTGTTTTTATTTTGGCGGGGGTAACGGTATTTGCAATTTGATTGGCAGGTTGTTCATACACCTCTTGTACCCCGTTGGACAACAAAGCGGCATACTCCTTCATTTTAGCCGGATTTTTTTCAAATTCTTCGTTAAATTTAGTGAGTACTGATTTCCATTGCTCTTTCGTATGATACGTTCCTAAATAAACCGGACTTCCATCTGGTAAAATTATGGCGTTCAAGGGCCATCCACCTGTGCCGTTTACCAATTGCAAAGCGGTCTGGTAAACCATATCCAGATCGGGCCGTTCCTCCCGATCCACTTTTATGCTGATAAATTTTTCATTCATCAATTTTGCCACTTCCTCATCCTCAAAAGATTCTTCCTCCATAACATGGCACCAATGGCAGGTAGAATATCCAATGCTCAACACTACTAAACGGTCCTCCTTTTTTGCCTCATCAAAAGCTGTATCCGTCCAAGGCTTCCAATCAACCGGGTTATGTGCATGCTGTAATAAATAAGGACTTGTTTCCTCTATAAGTTGGTTGGTGTATTCGTAACTTTTACCGTTAGGTTTTCCATTACTCCCTTCAGAATCACTTTTACAAGAAAAAACGAGCAGCAAAACGGAAATAAACGAAATTAATTTAGTGAATTTCATATCCATCAAATGATAGCTGTAAAGATAGGATAATCACTCCTAATTAACTTTTACAGCAACCCCATACACATTCATTTCTATAATAGAACTAGGTTTATGGATTTATTTTAGAATACCCATGTCACTAATTAATGCTATTATTAAGGGAAGTACTCCTAAAAAATGAGATTATTTTGTTTTTGCTTTTTGAATATTCAACTTGAGTAGGTCAATTGCTGGCCAAAATTCCATTTAATAAAGTTCCTCGATGCAAGCATACGAGGTATTTAGTAGAAGAAAGCTTTTTCGATGAAAACCTCAGGTTTTCAAACTTTCCTCCTCGTACGATGCAAGCATAGGGGAATTAAACCCCAAGAGATTAAATTTTGAAACTTATAAAAACGAGAATATAATATAAAGGTGTAGAAAAACCATCACAGCAATTGGAAACTATCGGTCACTTGAGCTTCCATTTACACCAGGCATTCGACCCAAATGGGAATGAATTTAAATCAGAATCCCGAATTGAGTTAGTTCATTTTTCTTTGTTCAATAAACATAAGACTGGAACACCTATATTGTGCCAAGTAAATTTGGATACTTATTTGTTCGAACCAAAAGGTTAAAATCAATACCCATCTACCATTTGTAAAAAACTGAAGTTTTCCATCTAACCCAGCTTCACATAATCAATTCCATTTATGAGAGCAGTCCCTGCCCAATTCATGGGATGGCCATCAAAATTCAGTAGGAGCATTAAAATTCAGTAGGAGCATTAAAATAAAAAAAAAGAAAACACTTTAAACTCGACTTAATGATTTATTTTATTATC
>JBBSKR010000107.1:0-11365 GCA_038256135.1 Flavobacteriales bacterium
AAGGTTTTGATGCGTCTACGGATTTTGTCCGGGTGGGCGTCAAAAGTGGTGGATGTAGTGGATTGTCCTATGAATTGAACTTCGATAACAAGAAGGATGAGGCAGATAAGGTTTTTGAAGACAACAACGTACGTATTATCGTAGATAAAAAGAGTTTTTTATATTTAGTAGGGACCGTTTTGGAATATTCCGGCGGACTTAATGGAAAGGGGTTTGTCTTTAACAATCCCAATGCACAGCGAACCTGTGGTTGTGGTGAAAGTTTTTCCTTATAAGAAAGAGTGAAATAGTAAAAGGTAGGATGTATAGTTCTTTTGAAGATTTGCAGGTTTACAAATTGGCGAGAACTTTTACCGGAAAAATATATGGATTGCTGGAGAGACAAACTCTTAAAAATGATTTTGCAATGGTTGATCAACTAAGAAGGGCGACAATTTCAATTTCCAACAATATATCAGAAGGCTTTGAGCGAGAAACGGATAAAGAGTTAATTAGATTTCTATATTTTTCAAAAGGTTCTGCCGGTGAGGTTAGAAATCTTTTTAACGTGATGGAAGAAATAGGATATTTTGACAAAGATGAATTACTATAATATAAAAACCATGTGATAAAAATATCACAACAATTGGCAAACTACATTAAGTATGTTAAAAAGAGAATTGTTTAGATAGTTTTGAATTATTCCCTTTTTAGCTCATTAACTTAAGATTATGGCATACACAGAAGAAGAATTAAAAAAAGAATTGGAAACCAAGGAATATGAATATGGTTTCTATACAGATATTGAATCCGATACATTTCCTAATGGTCTGAGCGAAGAAATCGTTATTGCCATTTCAAAGAAAAAGGAAGAGCCGGAGTGGATGACACTATGGCGATTGGAAGCCTTTAAATATTGGAAGGAAATGGTGGAGCCCGAGTGGGCAAACGTACATTATCATAAACCGGATTTTCAGGCTATTTCTTATTATTCGGCACCAAAAAAAGCAGACCCCAACAAAACTTTGGACGATGTGGATCCACAGCTGTTGGAGATGTACAAGAAATTGGGAATTTCTGTTGATGAACAAAAGAAATTACAGAACGTAGCTGTTGATATCGTAATGGATTCCGTTTCCGTTGCTACTACGTTTAAAAAGACATTGGCGGAAAAAGGCATTATCTTTTGTTCCATTTCAGAAGCGATTAAAGAGCATCCGGAATTGGTAAAAAAATATTTGGGATCTGTTGTGCCCAAAAGAGATAACTTTTATGCGGCATTAAATTCGGCCGTGTTCTCTGACGGAAGTTTCTGCTACATTCCTAAAGGCGTAAGATGCCCCATGGAGCTTTCCACGTATTTCAGGATCAATCAGGCCGGAACGGGTCAATTTGAACGTACCCTGGTTATTGCCGATAAAGGTAGTTACGTAAGTTATTTGGAAGGTTGTACCGCGCCATCAAGGGATGAAAATCAATTGCATGCCGCCGTGGTAGAATTGATTGCCTTGGATGATGCCGAAATTAAGTATTCAACCGTACAGAACTGGTTTCCTGGTAGTAAAGATGGAAAAGGAGGAGTATACAACTTCGTAACCAAAAGGGCGTTGTGTGAAAAGAACGCGAAGGTTTCCTGGACACAGGTTGAAACCGGTTCCGCAGTTACTTGGAAATATCCATCCTGTATATTGAAAGGGGATAATTCCATCGGGGAATTTTATTCCATAGCGGTTACCAATAACTACCAACAAGCCGATACCGGTACCAAAATGATACATTTGGGTAAAAATACCAGAAGCACTATCATTTCCAAAGGTATTTCCGCTGGAAAATCACAGAATAGTTATCGTGGGCTGGTGCAGATAAATAGCCGTGCGGATAACGCGCGTAACTTCTCTCAGTGTGATTCCTTGTTAATGGGCAATGAATGTGGGGCACATACTTTTCCGTATATCGAAGTAAAAAATAAATCGGCCCAAATAGAACACGAAGCTACCACGAGTAAAATTGGTGAGGATCAAATATTTTATTGTAATCAACGGGGTATCGATACCGAAAAAGCAATTGCCTTAATTGTAAATGGTTTTAGCAAAGAGGTGCTGAATAAGTTACCAATGGAATTTGCAGTAGAAGCCCAAAAACTTTTGGAAATTAGTTTGGAAGGTTCTGTAGGGTAGGAAAAATCAGGAATTCTAAAAGTAAGTAATAGAAAATGAAAAAGCTTTTCGTAGTAATACTACTCATAGCAGCTTTTGGTTGTAAAGAAAATAAAAAGGAAGCAAAAGATACTCAGGAGGCCGAGCAAATGGCCAAACCAGAAATCAAGTTATATGCATTTGATGGGGGTACCTTAATGGCCAATAATCTAAATTTATTTGCACAAGGGGACACCTATAAAGGAGAGCGTAAAACATTAAGTGATGCCTTTTTTGTCATAGAACATCCAAAGGGAACCTTAGTGTGGGATACAGGCTTGCCAGAAATGTTGGTTGGTAATGATGCGTATACAACTCCAGACGGTGGTTTTACCATTTCTAGAAAGGACAGTACCTTAAATCAATTAAAATCAATTGGCCTTGATTCTTCGGATGTAGAAATGATTGCTTTTTCGCATATTCATTTTGATCACACCGGTGGTGCAAACCATTTTCCAAATTCCAAATGGTTGGTTCAGCAAACGGAAATGGACTTCATCAATAGTGATGCTATAAAGGGGAATAGTTTTTATACCCCTGATTCATTTTCGAAATTGGAGAACAAACAAATTTTGGAAGGGGATTATGATGTTTTTGGAGATGGTACGGTAGTTATAAAATATTACCCAGGCCACACCGCAGGACATCAGGCCCTTTATTTGGATTTACCGAACGAAGGCCCTACCATGTTATCGGGAGACGTCTATCACTTTGAAAAAAATAGGGAAAACGAAATAGTGCCACAATTTAATTATGATATTTCAGCAAGCGAAGTAAGTATCAAAGCATTCGAAGAATTTGTAAAGGAAAAGAACGCCAAAGTATATATTCAACACGATATGGGGAATTTTGAGGCTATGCCCAAAGCCCCTAACTATTTAAACTAAGAAACATGCTTAAAATTAAGAACCTACACGCTAGCGTAGATGATAAGGAAATATTAAAAGGAATCAATCTTGAGGTAAACGCAGGGGAAGTCCATGCCATCATGGGCCCTAATGGTTCGGGTAAAAGTACTTTAGCTGCTGTGATTGCCGGGAAAGAGGAATTTGAGGTTACGAAAGGATCTGTAGAATTCAACGGAGAAAGTTTGGAAGAGGTTTCGCCGGAGGAGCGTGCCCATAAAGGTTTATTTCTTTCCTTTCAATATCCGGTGGAAATACCAGGTGTTTCCGTCACCAATTTTATGAAAACGGCCATCAACGAATCACGCAAGGCCAAAGGCTTGGAAGACATGCCCGCTAAGGATATGTTGAAGATGATTAGGGAAAAATCTGAAATGTTGGATATTGACCGAAAGTTTTTGTCCAGATCTTTGAACGAAGGCTTTTCTGGTGGCGAGAAAAAACGAAACGAGATTTTTCAATTGGCCATGTTAGAGCCAAAGCTTGCCATATTGGATGAGACTGATTCCGGTTTGGATATTGACGCCCTGCGTATTGTGGCCAGTGGAGTGAACAAGTTAAAAAGCAAGGACAACGCCGTTATTTTAATTACGCATTACCAACGTCTCTTGGAATATATTGTACCCGATTTTGTACATGTCTTGCATAACGGTAAAATCGTAAAGTCAGGTGGTAAAGAACTTGCCCTGGAATTAGAAGAAAAAGGATACGACTGGTTGAAGCAAGAAACCGCTGTATAAATTGCAGTATGCAGTATCAGTAAGCAGCATCTGCTGCCCACGGTAACTGCCCACTGCCAACTTAGATATTATGGATTTAAAAGATAAATTGATTTCTTCCTTTATGGCGTTTGAGAACAATGTGGATGTGGATCATCCGGTACACGATGTTCGCATGGCCGCCATTAAGAATTTTGAGGAAAAGGGATTCCCGTCTAAAAAAGAAGAAGCTTGGAAGTACACATCGCTCAATAGTTTACAGAAAATAGATTTCAGTATTTTTCCCAAACAGGAAAATACGTTGGAATATAAGGATGTAAAGCGCTATTTCCTTCATGAAATAGATTCATACAAAATTGTATTTATTGACGGAATTTATAGCTCTTATCTTTCGGAGACCACGCATGATGGGGTAGACATCTGTTTGATGAGTTCAGCATTGACCAAACCTATGTACAAGCAGGTCATGGATGTCTATTTCAATAAAATTGCATCTAAAGATGAGTCCTTGACTACATTGAATACCGCATTTAGTAGGGAAGGAGCTTATATCTATATTCCAAAGAACAAAATGCCTAAAAAGCCTATTGAAATTTTACATTTCGCTACGGGCAACGAGGCTTCGTTAATGTTGCAACCTAGAAATTTGGTCGTAGTAGAAGAGAATGCGGAGGTACAGATTATTGAACGCCATCAAAGTTTGACCAAGAACGAGGTGTTGACCAATGCCGTAACCGAGATATTTGCTGCCAAAAGCGCCATTGTAGATTTCTATAAAATACAGAATGATGCACCCACGGCATCCTTAATAGATAACACGTATATAGACCAAAAAGATAAAAGTGTGGTTAAGGTACATACCTTTTCTTTCGGGGGAAAATTGACCCGTAATAATATGAACTTTTATCAAAATGGGGAGTATATAGATTCCACAATGAAAGGGGTTACTATATTGGGGGAAAAGCAACATGTAGACCACCATACCTTGGTACATCATATTCAGCCGAATTGTGAGAGTCACCAAGACTATAAAGGCATTTATGGAGATAGCTCAACAGGGGTCTTTAATGGAAAAATCATTGTAGATAAAATTGCCCAAAAGACGAATGCCTTTCAGCAAAACAATAATATATTGGTCAGTGACAAGGCAAGCATCAATACCAAACCACAGTTGGAGATTTTTGCGGATGATGTAAAATGCTCCCACGGTTGTACCATTGGTCAATTGGATGAGGATGCCTTGTTCTACATGCAATCTAGAGGTATCCCTAAAAAGGAAGCCAGGGCCTTGTTAATGTATGCCTTTGCCAATAATGTATTGGCTACGGTACGTATTCCAGAATTAAAGACACGGATCAATAAATTGATTGCAAAGAAACTCGGGGTAAACCTTGGTTTTGATTTGTAAACACTTGAAATAATTAAGTGTGTCAATAATTAACAGTTCGTTAGGTCATTCTTAACGAACTGTTTTATTTTTCTAAAAGTATTGAGGTTTATTTTGGTCGGTCGAATAGTCAACTAAAAAAATCAGCATGAAAAAACTTTTACTCTCTTCAGTCTTAATGGTTTCAACTTTTTATATCTCCGCCAGGACCAAAACTGGAGTGTAGAAGTCAATTATCCTATAAACCTTAGTCAAAAAAGCCAATATCCAGACGGCACTTTGGATGCCGCAATCAAATACCGATTTTATAATACGGAAATAGTACATGTAGGTCTGGATTTAAATGGAGGAGTAACTTTTGAAGGTCCTGGAAATAACAATGAAGAAGGTTTTAAAAGCAATATATATTTCTTTCAACCAAAAGTTTTTGTTGAATTCGATTTGCCATTTATTCCCAGATTGCATCCTAGTATAGGTTTAGGGTACAGTATTATAAATTCCAAATTTACTGGTCCTGTTACAGTTAATGACGAATATTTGGAATTCAGCACTAGTGGCGGATTAAATTTTGATATTGGGTTTGCATATGATATTAGTCAGCAATTTTTTGTTCAGGCAAAGTATGATTTAGTGAATATTAATGGAGAAGCTACTCGTGAAATTAACGGAATTTAATTATACAGACAGACTGTATCGTCTAAAATTAGGCGTTGGTTTCCGGTTTTAAAAAATCAAATACGACTAGGTCTTTACCCGATATGTTTTTAATATCGGGTATCTTTGTAATTCAGAAGATGGACTATGTTAGATATCAAAAAAATACGGGAAGATTTTCCCATACTTAGACGAGAAGTAAACGGCAAACCCTTGGTTTATTTGGATAATGCCGCTACCTCTCAGACCCCACAACAGGTTATCGATGTCATTGTGGATTATTATCAAAATTACAATGCCAATATCCACAGAGGTGTACATGCACTTTCTCAAGAAGCAACGGATAAATACGAACAGGCGCGACAAAAAATCCAGAAGCAATTTAATGCGGCTAATTCCCATGAGATCATTTTTACATCGGGCACTACCCATAGTATTAACATCGTGGCCAATGGTTTTTCTTCCCTAATCAAAAAAGGGGATGAGGTTTTGGTATCGGCAATGGAGCATCATTCCAATATTGTGCCCTGGCAAATGTTATGTGAACGCACAGGAGCTATTTTAAAGGTTATCCCCATGAGTCAAGAAGGGGAGTTGCTTATGGATGTGTATGACGAATTACTTTGCGATAAAACCAAATTGGTGTTCTGTAACCATATTTCAAATGCATTGGGCACCATAAACCCCATTGAAGAAATTATAGAGAAAGCCCACAACGTTGGTGCGGCAGTATTGATAGATGGGGCTCAGGCAGTGCCCCATCTCATTGCGGATGTGCAAGCGTTGGATGTAGATTTCTATACTTGTTCGGCACACAAAATCTGCGGACCAACGGGAGTTGGCATGCTTTATGGAAAGGAAGATTGGTTGAATAAACTACCGCCCTACCAAGGTGGAGGGGAGATGATTGCCGAGGTGACCTTTGAAAAAACTACCTATGCTAATTTGCCCCACAAGTTTGAGGCGGGTACCCCCAATATCTGTGGCGGTATTGCCTTTGGGGCTGCCTTGGATTATATGAACCACATAGGTTTTGGCGCCATCGCCAAATATGAGCATGAACTATTGGAATATGCCACCAAAGAATTGCTGAAAATAGAAGGACTTAAAATTTATGGTACGGCCAAGAACAAGACCTCTGTGATTTCCTTTAATATAGCGGGAATCCATCCGTATGATATAGGAAGTATTTTGGATAAATTGGGTATTGCCGTGCGAACAGGACATCATTGTGCCCAGCCCATTATGGATTTTTATAAAATTCCCGGAACAGTACGCGCCAGTTTTTCTTTTTACAATACCTTGGCAGAAGTTGACGTTCTCATAGCAGGAGTAGAGAGGGCCAAAAGCATGTTGTTGTAAAGCAACTAGTTATCCTTTTCCTAAACTATTGAAATCCATGTATTCTTATCGTATTTTTGCATAAAATAAAGCAATGGATATTAAAGAGATACAAGAGGAAATCATCGATGAATTTTCCTTGTTCGATGATTGGATGCAGCGGTATGAATATATGATCGATCTTGGTAAGTCCCTTCCTTTGATCAAAGAACAATACAAGACAGAGGATAATATCATCAAAGGGTGTCAAAGTAAGGTTTGGGTTCATGCGGAGCTGGAAGATAATAATTTGGTGTTTACTGCTGATAGCGATGCCATCATAACGAAAGGAATTATTGCCATTTTAATTCGTGCCTTTAGCAATCAAAAGCCACAGGATATTTTGGATGCCGATACCCAGTTTATTGACGAAATAGGGTTGAAGGAGCATTTATCGCCAACCAGAGCGAACGGATTGGTGAGTATGATAAAACAGTTGAAGTTATACGCTGTAGCGTATCAAACACAAATCGAAAAATAAAGATCATGAGCGAAGAAAATATAGCGGAAAACAGTGCAGAATTAGGAGAGAAAATTGTTAGGGTAATTAAAACAATTTATGATCCAGAAATTCCGGTTGATATATATGAGTTAGGATTGATTTATGATGTTTTGGTCAATGAGGATAACGAGGTTAAAATATTAATGACCTTAACCTCTCCCAATTGTCCTGTGGCAGAATCTTTACCTGCAGAGGTGGAAGAAAAAGTAAAGTCAATTAATGAGATCAAAGACGCTGAGGTTGAAATTACCTTCGACCCACCTTGGACCCAAGATTTAATGAGCGAAGAGGCTAAATTAGAATTGGGGCTTCTTTAAAGCAGAAATAAGCTTCAAGATTTAAGATGTCTAAAAAAAAACGAAAAGGGTTTTGAACAAATTATTTCTCGGCAAAAATCTAGACTATTAAACAAGTTTGTTTATGGGTTTAGCTCTAAAACTAAATTCAATAGTGATCTTGCTTTAAGAGGTCAAATCAGAAGATCTTCTATTTCAGTTTCGTCCAATACTGCGGAAGATTACGGTAGAAAATCGACAAAGGAGTTTATTTATTTTTCAAATGTTGCTCAAGCTTCATCTTACGAAGTTAAATCTCAGCTTTATTTGGCATACCATTGATTATTTGAACAAGGAAGAATTTGACATAATTTTTTCGTTATGTGATGAAATTTCAAAGACTTTATATGGACTTATTAAACATCTAGAAAAACAAAACTAAAATCTTAATTCTCATTTAACATGTCCGACGAAATCCTAAATAGAGTTGCCCAAAGCAAATTGATAACATTTAACCTTGAGGATTACTATCCAGAAGGAAAAAGAGCGGTTCTTGATATTAAGGATTGGTTGTTTGAAGGGATTATACTTCGGGAAAAGGAATTTAGGGCATTTTCAGAAGCCCATGATTGGTCTCAATATGAAGGCACTTACGTAGCAATGCATTGTTCAACAGATGCCATTGTTCCGGGTTGGGCATACCTTTTACTCACCTTGAAACTTAGTGTGTATGCCAAAAAAACCGTTCAAGGTTCTCTGAATGATTTAGAGACCTCGCTTTACCAATCCCTTATTGAAAAGTTAAATGTGTCCGAGTTTCAGGATAAATCCGTAATCATCAAAGGATGCAGTAAAAAGCCAGTACCGGCCAATGCCTATTTGTTTCTAGCTGAAAAGTTGAGGCCTGTTGCCAAGTCCATTATGTACGGCGAAGCTTGTTCTTCGGTTCCCTTATATAAGAGAAAATAAGCCATTGCCACTTACCTAACTTATTTACAATTCTTACATTTGTTTCATAATAAACGCGAAGTATATCGCTTATGAAAAAGATTATTTTAACACTTGCGTTTGTATTTGTTGCGGGTGTAGGTTTTTCCCAATCGGAAGAAGAACTTAAAGCGCAAATGGGAACAAAAAAGGATTCGATTGCTGCCATTAAAGGAAGGGTGGAGGCCCTACAAAAACAGATTGATAAACTGCCAGGGTGGAGAAAGGGAGCTTTTGGTACCGTCGGGGTCAATTTAAGTAATTTCAATAATTGGTACGCCCAGGGAACCCCCAATAATTCATCGGGAAATATAGCTTTTATCTTAAATGGCTATGCCAATCTCAAACAGGATAAATTTTTCTGGAAGAATTCCGGTAATCTTAACCTAAGTTGGGTAAAATTTGATGATAAGGATGACCCTACCGATGATGATAGTTTTAGACAGGCTGCAGATGTCTTTACCATTACCACTTTATATGGACGTAAATTGAATGAAAAATTTGCGATTTCTGCACTTGGGGAATACCGAACGACCATTCTCGATAACTTCAATGATCCAGGCTTTTTGGATGTAGGTATCGGGGCAACGTGGACCCCCATTTCTGATTTGGTAGTGGTTGTACATCCATTAAACTATAACTTTGTATTCAGCAAAGGGGATAATGTTTACGAATCTTCTTTAGGCGCTAAAATTGTAGCGAATTACACCAAGAAAATAGGGGCAGTGAATTTTAAGTCGAACCTTTCCATGTTCCAAAGTTATAAAAGCAGTGACTTTTCCAATTACACCTGGATCAACTCCTTTGGGTATACCCTATGGAACGGGGTAGGTATTGGCTTGGAGTATGGTTTGCGAAGTAACAGGCAAGAAGCTTTAAATTATGCTTTGTCAGGTCCAAATGCTGATCCGGCAGCTTCTATTGATAATGTAGTTGTGGATAATCAGCTTCAGACTTACTTTTTAGTAGGTTTAAACTATGCTTTCTAAATTCTTGAAATTGATAATGTAAAAAAGCCCTCGTTGAGAGGGCTTTTTTCGGCTAAGTAATTATCGTAAAATTTGGGATTTTACTCGATAATCGAGATTTAAATGCTCCGAGGCATGCCTCGAAATTTAAAGGTTGTTTTCCTACAATGCCTCGTGGGCTTGCCCCGAGGTGGTTTACTTTTAGCTTTTATAGGATACGTATCGATTTGGGTTCAACACGAAAACTTAAACGCAAGGTAAAATTAGGGCAACAGTAGTTTTTGCAATAATTTATGTTGTGAATTCGACCTAATTTGTGGTGAAAAATATAAGCGGTTTACTTTCTTCGTTGAACTACATAGTTGGATTGTAATTAGGGTTCAATACTCATCCAAATGCTCCGGATATAGAAAATTATTGTAAGGGAAGCGCGTCACGTGAATATCCCGTACCTCATCATAGACACGTTTTCTAAATTCATCCAGATTTTCCTTATTTAAGGCAGAAATAAAAATGGCCCGGTCACCAACTTTTTCCATCCAGGTCTTTTTCCAATCGGTAATGGTAAAATGTCTTGCGGTACGTTCCGTAGTTAAATCGTCCTCATCAATCGTTTCATGTTCGTATTGATCGATCTTATTGAATACCATGATGGTTTTTTTATCCGAGCTTTTTATCTCGGAAAGAATTTGGTTAACAGATTCTATATGCTCTTCAAATTGAGGGTGCGAAATGTCAACGACATGCAGCAACAAATCCGCCTCACGAACCTCGTCCAAGGTGCTTTTAAAGCTTTCCACCAACTGTGTAGGTAACTTTCTAATGAACCCTACAGTATCACTTAAGAGAAAGGGGAGATTGCCAATAACAACTTTTCTAACCGTGGTGTCCAAGGTCGCAAAGAGTTTGTTCTCTGCAAAAACATCACTTTTACTGATCACGTTCATTAAGGTAGATTTACCAACATTGGTATACCCTACCAGAGCTACACGTACCAAAGCGCCACGGTTGCCGCGTTGGGTTTCCATTTGACGGTCAATCTTGGTCAGTTTCTTTTTCAGCAGGGTAATACGATCACGAACAATACGCCTATCCGTTTCAATTTCCGTTTCTCCCGGTCCCCGCATTCCGATACCCCCTTTTTGACGTTCCAAGTGCGTCCAAAGTCCGGTAAGCCTTGGCAATAAATATTCATATTGTGCAAGTTCCACTTGGGTACGAGCGTAACTGGTCTGCGCCCGTTGGGCGAAAATATCCAAAATCAAGCTGGTGCGGTCAATAATTTTGCAGCGCAACTGTTTTTCAATATTACGCTGTTGTGCAGGGGTAAGCTCATCATCAAAGATGACGGAACCTATTTCATGTTCTGTAACATATTGCTCCACTTCCTCCATTTTACCACTACCAATAAGGG
>JBBSKR010000108.1:0-11227 GCA_038256135.1 Flavobacteriales bacterium
ATATAACACGGGTGAAACCTATAGTGGAAATGAAGTACCCGTTAAATTTACTAACAACAATGGAAAACTAGATACGTTTTACATGAATTTAGTTTATCAGGCATTTAAAAATGACAAAGGTGAAACAGAAGGTATTTTGGTGTATGCCCATGATGTTACGGAACAGGTAACAGCGCGAAAACAAATTGAAGAAAGTGAGAAGGAACAAAAAAAATTGGCAAGATATTTGAAATTGGCAACGGATTCCGCCAAGGTTGGCATTTGGTCTTTAGATATTGGTTCATCAAAATTGGAGTGGTCGAACATTCATAAAAAATTATGGGGATATGACGTACATCGTGAAGATCTGACCTACGAAGACTGGCATAACCTGATTGTGCCAGAGGATAAAGAATTGGCTTTCCAAAGAATAGAAGAATCAAAGGTTAATGGCGGCATTTATGAAGTCGATTATCGAATTAAGCGCGCCAATGATGGGGCTGTGGTTTGGATGAAATCAACCGGGCAATATCAATATGACGAATCTGGCGAAGCACATACACTGTCAGGTATCAGTCTGGATATTACAGAACAAAAAAGATTTACCGACGAATTGGAAATACAGGTCAAACAGCGAACCGCTGAAATCAAAAAATCAAACGAAGAACTAAAGCGGACCAACACCCAGTTGGATCAGTTTGCCCATGTAGCCAGCCACGATCTGCAAGAGCCATTGCGCAAAATTTTAACATTTTCCTCGCGGTTACAGGACATGTTTAAAGAGGATTTGAGTACAGAAGTAACATCCTATCTCAACAAAATCGAAAGTTCTTCTGCCCGCATGAGAACGCTAATCCAGGACATGCTCAATTATTCGCGCTTACTTGAGCACGAAAAATTATTTGTGCAAACCGATCTGCATGAAACACTAAAAAATATTTTAAACGATTTTGAATTACTCGTTCACGAAAAGAAAGCCAAAATAAAATTTGATGAGCTCCCGACCATTAATGCAATTCCTTTGCAGATGAACCAGCTTTTTTACAACCTTATCAATAACGCACTTAAATTTTCAAGGGAAGATGTGCCGCCAGTGATCACCATCACATCGCGATCCCTTTCAGAAAAGGAAATTAAAAAATATCCTGCCTTAAATCCTAGCATATCTTATGTTGAAATCATTTTCAAGGACAACGGCATCGGCTTCTCACAAAAATATTCAGAAAAAATATTCACCATCTTCCAACGTCTGCACAACAAAGACACTTTTATCGGCACGGGCATTGGCTTAGCACTCACAAAAAAAATTACTGAAAATCACAACGGAGTAATTTTTGCAGATGCAAAGGAAAATAAAGGGGCATCGTTTCATGTCATACTTCCGTTCGAACAACCACGATAAAGAATCTAGCCGCAGACTATGGAAAAAAAAATATTTATGATCGTAGACGATGATGAAGATGACAGGTTCTTTTTCAAAGAAGTAATAACAAAAATGTTTCATTTAGCTGTATGCATAGAAGCATATGACGGTGCAGATGCATTAAGCCTATTACAAAAAGCAGAACAGTTGCCAAATTATATTTTTCTTGACATAAACATGCCCCGCTTGAATGGTCGCGAATGTCTGAAGCAATTAAAAAAAGATGCGAGTCTCAAATATATTCCTGTAATTATGTTTTCCACTTCATTTTCAGAAAAAAGCATTCATGAATTTCACATGCTCGGAGCATCAGGTTATCTCATTAAGCCAACGGATATCAATAAACTTCCAGCGCAAATTATGGAAGCCATCAAAGCCTTATAAAACTTTCTCAATTGCGTTGGTACTAATACCAACACAATAGAAAGCCGCCCCACAAGACACCGTAGCCATTTCTGCAAACTAGCTATATTATGGAAAAAACAATTTGCAGAATTCAAAAAGGTTGATAAAAATCAAGATCTGTGATACCCGAAATAAAACGAATAGACCTGAATAAACGAAAATTTATTGGAGTTCTATTAAAACGGAATAAAGTCCTTGTACAAAACTAAAAATCATGAAAACCCCTAGTTCGATAACCAAGAGTCGATAAAAAACGAACTAACATTGATGTAAACCTTTAACATGCTTAAAAATCTAAAATATCAAAGCACATTATCCATTATTTCTTTCACTACTTCCGGATTCAAAAGGGTACTCGTATCCCCTAAATTACTGGTGTCCTTACTTGCGATTTTACGCAATATGCGTCGCATGATTTTACCACTTCGGGTCTTGGGAAGACCGGATACAAACTGAATTTTGTCCAATTTTGCAATAGGTCCGATCTGTTCGGTAATCTGCTGATTGATTTCCTTTCTCAGATTTTCACGGTCCCTGGTTTCGCCTATTTCCTTTAAGATCACATAGCCATACAGGGCGTTGCCTTTTACATCATGTGGAAAACCCACTACGGCCGATTCAGCTACTGCAGGATGCTCATTAATGGAGTCCTCTATAGGTGCTGTACCCAGATTATGTCCAGAAACTATAATCACATCATCTACCCGACCTGTAATACGGTAATAGCCAACAGCATCGCGCAAGGCACCGTCACCTGTAAAATACATATTTTCATAGGCGGAAAAATAAGTTTCCCTATATCGGTCATGATTTCCCCAAATGGTTCTTGCAATAGAAGGCCAAGGGAATTTGATACAAAGTCGGCCATCCACTTGATTTCCTTTGATTTCCTTGGCATTTTCGTCCATAAGTACAGGTTGTATGCCAATAAAAGGTAAGGTGGCGTAGGTGGGTGCCGTTGGGGTTACATAAGGGATTGGGGTAATCATGATTCCGCCGGTTTCGGTTTGCCACCAAGTATCCACAATGGGACTGTTCCTTTGACCAACATTATTATTATACCAGTGCCAAGCCTCTTCATTGATCGGTTCGCCTACCGAGCCTAATACCTTAAGACTCGAAAGGTCATATTTTTCAACATAGTCCAAATTCTCTTTTGCCAAAGCTCTAATGGCCGTAGGTGCCGTATAAAACTGATTTACTTTATGCTTTTGTACTACAGCCCAAAAACGGCCATAATCGGGATAGGAGGGAACCCCTTCGAACATCAATGTCGTAGCGCCGTTTGCCAACGGTCCGTAGACAATATAGGAATGGCCCGTTATCCACCCGATATCTGCGGTACACCAATACACATCATGTTCCCTATACTGAAAAACATTTTTAAAGGTGTATGCCGTGTATACCATGTAACCTGCAGTGGTGTGCACCATTCCTTTTGGTTTTCCGGTCGAACCAGAAGTGTATAAAATGAACAGGGGATCTTCGGCATCCATGATTTCGGCCACACAATCTGCATAGGCTTCCTCCAATAAAGGCTGTATCCAATGGTCCCTTCCTTTTTCCATGTGGATTTCAGTGCCGGTCCGTTTTACGACCAGAACGTTTTCAACACCGGGACAATCTTCAAGGGCTTTGTCTACAATCCCTTTTAGGTCAATCGATTTAGTGCCTCTATACGAGCCATCGGAGGTCAATACCATTTTACAATCGGAATCGTTAATTCGGGTAGATAAAGCATTGGCTGAAAATCCTGCAAAAACTACGGAATGAATAGCACCGATGCGTGCACAGGCCAATAAGGCAACCGCTAACTCGGGAATCATAGGTAGGTAGATACAAACGCGATCCCCTTTTTTAACCCCATGGTCCAACAGCACATTCGCCATGCGGCAAACCCTTTCGTGCAATTGTCTATACGTGATATGAAGTGCTTCCTCTTTTGGATCGTTAGGTTCAAAAATGATGGCCGTTTTATTTCCCCTGGTCGGTAAATGGCGATCCAAACAATTTTCGGTAATGTTCAATTTAGCACCTTCGAACCACTTGATTTCGGGCTTTTTAAAGTCCCAACGCAACACATTGTCCCATCGTTTCCGCCATACAAAATGTTCCTCGGCAATCTCCTCCCAAAATGCTTCCGGATTCCGAACGGATTTGCGGTATACTTGAAAATATTCCTCTAAATGTTTAATGTGGTAGTTGCTCATGGTATGCCTAAATTTTAATATGTTTTACCAAGTGTAAAAACACCTGTTATTTTCCAAAACGGAATTTAATTATTTTCAATGACCCGTTGCCTCACCAGCACCACTCGGAATCCGAATGTTCTCCACAATTTCTTGCACGTCTACCGGTGGTGGAGGGGTAAATCTTAAAACGATGATGGCTACCATAAAGTTAGCGAACATCGCAATACTACCAAAACCTTCAGGGGAAATTCCGAACCACCAATCTGCTGGAGTTCCGCCACCAAACCAACCAAACTTGAATTTGGTCATATAGAAAAGCATCAATAGGATGCCCGTAATCATGCCACCAATGGCTCCTTCCTTATTCATTTTTTTATAAAAAATACCGAGGACTATTGCGGGAAAAAACGAGGCTGCCGCCAAGCCAAAGGCCAGAGCCACTACGGCTGCAACAAAACCTGGCGGATTGATTCCAAAATATCCTGCAATAACAACTGCAACCGTAGCAGCACCACGAGCTACCCATAATTCGGACTTATCGGAAATATTGGGTTTAAAGACTTTTTTAACCAGGTCATGTGAAACGGAAGAGGAAATAACCAACAACAAACCTGCTGCGGTGGAAAGTGCAGCGGCCAGACCACCTGCTGCCACCAAGGCAATGACCCAAGCCGGTAAATTTGCGATTTCAGGATTTGCCAAAACCATGATATCGTTATCAATGGTCAATTCATTTTTCTGTTGATCGGCCACATATTGAATTTTGCCATCGGCGTTCTTATCCTCAAAGGATAATAATCCGGTCGCCTCCCAATTTTTAAACCATACGGGCATAGCGCTATATTCCTCGTTGCTTACCGTATTAATGAGGTTTGTTTTTGCGAAGACGGAAACTGCCGGAGCCGTAGTGTATAAAATGGCAATCAATAGCAATGCTAATCCCGCGGATTTGCGGGCGTCCTTTACCCTTTTCACCGTAAAGAACCGAACAATGACATGGGGAAGCCCTGCGGTTCCGACCATGAGCGCCAAGGTTATTGCAAATACGTCTGTCAATGATTTTGAACCGTCGGTATATTCGGTAAAGCCCAGTTCGGTGGAGAGTCCGTCCAATTTATCGAGCAAATAAGTTCCCGAACCATCATTTAAGGTAGAACCCATTCCCAATTGTGGAATCGGATTCCCGGTCATTTGAATGGAAATGAATATTGCGGGGACCATAAAGGCAAAAATCAAGACACAATATTGGGCAACCTGGGTATAGGTAATTCCTTTCATCCCCCCTAAAACGGCATAAAATAGGACAATGACCATTCCTATAATAACACCTGTATCGATTTCTACTTGCAGGAACCTGGAAAAAACAACCCCCACACCACGCATTTGGCCCGCAACGTAGGTAAACGAAACAATGAGCGCGCAGATAACTGCCACGATACGTGCCGTTTTGGAATAATACCGGTCCCCAATAAAATCGGGCACGGTAAATTTCCCAAATTTACGAAGGTATGGGGCCAATAATAAGGCCAACAACACATAGCCGCCGGTCCATCCCATTAAGTAAACGGAGCCATCATACCCTGCAAATGAAATAATGCCTGCCATGGAAATAAAGGATGCGGCCGACATCCAATCTGCAGCGGTTGCCATGCCATTGGCCAGCGGGGAAACCCCGCCACCGGCAACATAGAAGTCTTTTGTTGATCCAGCCCTAGACCAAATTGCGATGCCGATATATAGGGAAAAGGTTAGCCCGACTAGAATATACGTCCAAGTTTGAACACTCATTTTATGGTTTTTTAGTGGTTGATTTTAAGTTGACCTATTCGTTGTAGTTGTATTTTTTATCCAATTTGTTCATCAATCGTATATAAACAAATATGAGAATAACGAACACATAGATAGACCCCTGTTGCGCAAACCAGAAACCCAATTTGAAGCCGCCAATTTTAATCGTATCCAAAGCGTCCTTGAATAAAATTCCTGCTCCAAAGGAGACCAAGAACCAAATGGATAAGAGTATAAAAAGATACCTAACATTTTCCTTCCAATAAGCGGTTGCTTTCTTCTGTTTTTCTGACATTTATTTGCGATTTACAATTAAGGAAATTAGGTAAAAAAGTTCAATTAGGAAGATAAACTACCCCACTGGAAGAATCTTTTTTTGCCCCGGTAACGGATGAAAGTACGTTTATTTGACGCTCGACCCGTAGTACACCCATCAAAGCAAACACCAATGCTTCCTTAAATTCTATGATGATTTTTTCAGGAACAACCACCGTAGTGGTATTGCCCAGTTTTTTCTTCAATGTTTCAATAAGAAAGGCATTTAAGGCGCCCCCGCCCGTTACCAGTAACCTTTGTTTCTTATTTAGGGGGTTTAATTCTATTTGCTGTGCTATTTTTTCACAAATATGATGAATACTGGTGTGTAATAGATTTTCAATGGAATCTGTTGTTTCCTCAACAATAGGAACAACTTCGGCTAAAAACCACTCGTAGCCAATGGATTTAGGGTGGGGCAATAGATAGAATTGAAGTCCGTTCAACCGCTTTAGCATGGTTGGATTCACTGTTCCGCTTTTGGCCAAATTCCCATTTTCATCATACTCCAGATCAACTTTTCTGGTGATGTAATTCAAGATCATATTTGCCAAACCAATATCGTAGGCGATTCGTTTGTCCTTTACCTCAAAGGATATGTTACTGATACCCCCTAGATTTAGGCAATAATCATACTCACTAAAAAAGAAACGGTCCCCAATGGGTACCAAGGGTGCCCCTTGTCCACCCAAGGCCAAATCGTTCGTTCTAAAATCACCGATTACGGTATATCCGGCAGTATTTGCCAAATGTTGTCCCGATCCCACCTGAAAAGTAAGTCCCATCTCAGGCCGGTGATGTGTTGTGTGCCCATGACTTGCAATATAATCTACCTCTAAATTATGCTCATTTATAAAATCCAATGCTTGTCTGCCCAACCAAGTGCCGTACACATTATGTAGTTCAATTAGTTTTTCTGCGGATAGGCTAATGGCATCCTTTAACTCGGCAAGCATTTCTGCCGTGTATGAAATACTTTTTGTTTTCTTGATGTCGAACTCCCAAGAACCTTTATTTTCCCAAATATGACAATAGGCAAGGTCAAGACCGTCTAAGGAAGTGCCGGACATAAGGCCAATGATTTTATATGTTTTCATAAGAATTGAATTTAATGATGCAATTTCCAGTGTTGCTTAAGGTTTTAGGGAAACCGGAAGTTTGCCTTTAGCTTCTAACTTCCCCAAAAAATGCTCCGTGGCCACCTCTTGAAATTCCTTGAAATTTTGATAGACAATAACGGTAGCAACCGTTTTATCCAAGCTAAAATATTGAAGCGCATATGGATTACCGAAATGATACAGTACTACTTTTTTGTTGTGAATAAGGTCATTTACAAAATCGATTTCTTCGGGATGGAAACCAAAATCATTGGTCGGTTTTACTTGTGGGGGCGTCAGTAATAAAAGAATCTCAGTTTCATCATTGATTTCTTTCTTCATCTCTATTATGGAAGCTACAATATCTTCATCGGATTGATCTGTACCGTAGCGTTTTAAGGTTGTTGTACAATAATCCGTATTGCGGAATGCTGCAATCGCGTCTGAAGTTCCAACATATAAAGTGATAGACTGCTCCGCTATTTTTCGGTTGAGAGGGCCGGAATCAGTCAACTTGATTTTTGAATTTGTTTTTGAGTTTGAGTTTGAGTTTGAGTTTGAACTTGAACTTGAACTTGAACTTGAATTTTGCGCTTGAACCGCTTTTATTTTAAGGTTCCAAATACGTTCCAGGCTTTTGTTAATTTGGGTTTCAGTAGCATTTTCCGATATCATTTGTATTCCCGCTTCAATGTGCTCGGCAAAACATAGCACATCATTACCGGCATCAAATGCCAACCATTCCAATTCCCCAGGAACGGGATAATTCTTGGATACCGCATGCATATTCAAGGCATCGGATATCACTACCCCATCAAACCCCATTTCATTCCGTAATAATCCTGTGGTGATATCTTTGTTGATACTAGAAGGTAGCTGCTTATTTTTTGTCAAGGCAGGAACGGAAAGATGCCCTACCATGATAGAATCTACACCTTCATCTATCAGTTTTTGAAAAGGATACAATTCATTTTCCAACAGTTCGGCTTTTGTTTTATCAATGATCGGTAATCCCAGATGGGAATCTGTGGCCGTGTCCCCATGACCAGGAAAATGCTTGATGCTAGTGAGAATACCTTGACTTTCAGTACCCTTAACGTAGGCCGCTGCCAGGGCAACAACGTTCTCTTTATCGTCACCAAAGGAGCGGTACCCTATTACCGGATTATTGGGATCGGTGTTAATATCCACTACCGGAGAAAGATTCCAATGAATTCCAGCGACTTTGCAGTCTTGGGCGATTTGCTTACCAACTTCGAAGGCTAGAGCTGTATTTTTTTTAGTAGCACCCAAGGTAATGGCGTATGGATATTGTGGGGTGTTTTCAATACGCATGGCCAAGCCCCATTCCGCATCAATGGCAATCAATAGGGGATAGGTGGCAACTTTTTGATATCTGGTAATAAGGTTTCTTAGAACTTCAAAACTGTTTTCGTTTTTGACCACTTTTGTCCCTGCCCGTCCGCCAGACGGTTTACCCTCAAAATTTGTCGCTGCACTTGCCCTGGAATGAAAAAAACAGAGTCCGCCAACATGCTGCTCTGAAATCAGTTTTTCAAGTTGTTGTATTTCGGCTTCCGTATCATTAATAAATGCAGCGGGCATAAACAATTGGCCAACTTTTTCGGCCAAGGAAAATTTTGTATTCGCTTCAGCTGTTGTCATCATTTTATTCATTCGGGACTGTAGTTTTTTTGCCGAAATCGGCAGGATAGGAAATGAATTTCAACAAGATAAGCGCAGGTAATGCTGCGATGACTACCCATATAAAAAAGCCGCCATAGCCCAACCATTGTTGTATATAACCGCTGATCATCCCAGGAAGCATCATGCCCAAAGCCATAAAGCCCGTAGCGATGGCATAATGCGATGTTTTTGATTTTCCGTCCGCTATGTAAATGAGATACATAAGAAACGCGGCAAATCCGAATCCGTAACCGAATTTTTCAAAAACAACCGTGGTAGTCACTGCATAGATATTGGTCGTCTTCGTCATTGCCAAGACCGCATATAAAATATTGGGCAGATTTAAGGATAACACCATGGGCAACATCCATTTTTTTAGACCATCCCTTGAAATTAAAACTCCGCCCAAAATGCCACCAATCGATAGAAAAATAACCCCTGCCGTCCCGAAAATGGTTCCCAATTGCTCCGTAGAATAACCCAAGCCCCCTTTATCTGGGGTGTCCAATAAAAAAGGGGAAGCCATTTTCACCAACTGTGATTCTCCTAGTCGATAGGTTAAAATAAAGGCAAGCGCGATACCTATTCCCGGTTTTTTAAAGAAGGACGAGAATACTTCCAGAAATCCCTTTGGTTTTTCTTGTGGTACTACACCATCGGTTTCATATTTTGGCGTAACAAAATAGTTAGAAATCGTCAACAGCAGCATTAGAAAAGCTGCGGCAATCATGGTCATACTCCAGGCCTTTGAGTTATCACCATATTTATTTTCCAAAAATCCTGCTAAAACTACAATCAGCCCTTCCCCGGTAACCATTGCCAATCGGTAAAAGGTACTTCGCATCCCCACAAAAAAGGATTGTTTTTTTTCCGTGAGCCCAAGCATATAATATCCATCGGAGGCAATATCATTTGTAGCCGAGGCAAAAGCGGCCATCCAAAAACAGGCTAATGTGGTAATGAAGAACATATTGGTCGGTAGGGTCAAACCAACTCCCAAAAGCGCAACGGCAATCAAAAGCTGCATACTTAAAAACCATTTGCGTTTGGTGCTTTTTAAATCTACAAAGGGGCTCCAGAGTGGTTTTAATACCCAAGGTAAATACAAAAGACTCGTGTAAAGTCCAATATCTTCATTGCTTACCCCCAATTTTTTGTACATGATTACGGATACCGTTACTACAAGTACATAAGGGAGCCCTTGTGTAAAATAGAGTACAGGTACCCATGCCCAAGCGCCTTTATCTTTTTGTACCATGCTCAATTAATTTTTTAAATTTAGTATCATCGATTTTGTTTCAACCCCATAAACATCTATAAAGCTGAGTGCATAACTGTTTCTGCGAAGTAGATTTTTTGGAATATTCAATCTACTGGAACCACCCTCAATAAAAATTTTTGAAACTAATTTTTTAATGGGATATACTTCTTTTAGGTTATGACCTGATTTATATAAGAGCCCATAACGTATCCCTTTTAAATCATCAAACTGAAGCACGAATTCAGTGTCTATTTCATTTAAATGGAGCAGTTGGGGTATTTTAAGTTCAGGACTCCTGGAAAATGGGGAAACCGGAGTTAGCGCAGGCATTTTGTAATATTTACGATGGATATAATCCACAACATCCTCATTATCGGTCATGAGTGATTTTGCACTGAACATAATATTTCCGGATACTTGCGGTGTTGTACGTGCCAATTCCAATTGCTTGGGCAGTTCTTTTTTGTCGTTCCACGCGATATCGCTGTTGTTCCTCACCTTATAGGCCCCATTACCAATGTAGAGATTGGTCTTAAAAGAATTTTTAGACCACCAATCTACAATAATTTTGTGTGAAGCAACCGACAGATTCATACTCCAATATACCTGAGGGGCGAGGTAATCGATCCATCCTTTTTCCATCCATAATAAAGGGTCTGCATAGAGGTCTTCATAGGTGGTCTGACCGGCTTTGGTATCGGAACCTCTTGGGTCCGTTGCCTTATTTTTCCATACCCCGAACGGACTAATCCCGAATTGTACCCAAGGTTTTATCGATTTTATGGAATCGTGAACCTGTTTAACCAAGGAATCAATATTGCTTCTCCTCCAATCCTCTAAACCTTGGTCTTTTTTTGCGTACCTGTTAAAAGCAATGGAATCATTAAAAACTGCGTCCTTTATTTTATACGGATAGAAATAATCGTCAAAATGGATGGCATCAACATCATAATTGGAAACTACTTCCGATATAATTTTTGAAAACTGATTTCGTACTTCCGGAAGTCCCGGATTATAGTAATTCTTTTTACCGTAATGCACCATCCATTCCGGATGGGTACAATAATCATGAGTCTCAGCA
>JBBSKR010000109.1:0-11106 GCA_038256135.1 Flavobacteriales bacterium
ACACCCATTCTTACGTACAAATACGGAAAACGTTGGTACTGTAGTTGGGTCTGTGGCTGTGGCGGTCTGGCGGAAACCGCAGGAGATCCCTTCCGGCATTTGAGCGATAAGAGTCAATTTGCATGGAAGGTCGAGAGGTGGGTGGTACATAGTGTTGTCGTATTCGTGACTTTGATGACCACGGCAGTCGTCTACTCATATTTAGGCAACGATGCCAGTAAATATTGGTTGACCAAGGATGTTTTCCTTATCGGGGTAGTAGTTATTTTAACTTTGGTCTTTTTCTGGGTGATGATCTTTAAACGTGATCAGTTGCAAAAGGATGCCAAATATGGGGCCATTGGTTATTTTGTAATTATCATGGCATTGATCGGGATGCATTATTTCAGTGGCGATGGACACATTTTTCTTTTTGAAACGGCCTCATTAAAAAAATGGTACGGATTTTTGATAGGTGCCATTTTTAGTGGTGTAATCGGGGTAGGCCTATACCCCCTGCTCGGAAACCGAGTCTGGTGTCGTTTCGGATGCCCCATGGCAGCTGTCTTAGGCTTTCAACAACGTTTGTTCTCCAAATTCAGGATTACGACGAATGGCGGGCAATGTATTTCATGTGGTAACTGCTCTGTGTATTGTGAAATGGGAATAGACGTACGCGCCTACGCCCAAAAGGGAGAGAATATCGTTCGTTCCAGTTGTGTTGGCTGCGGTATATGCTCCGCTGTTTGCCCTAGGGGCGTACTTAAATTGGAAAACGGTCCGGATAAAGGACGTATAAATCCAACAGAGGTTTTATTGGGCAACGATGTAGACCTAATGGAACTGGTAAATAAAAAATAATGAAACTATTAAAATGCGTTTATATCTTACTTGGTTGCTTGTTTATACTCGCCTTTAGCAAGTCTGAGGACAAACGTTATGAACGCACCTTTTATGACAACGGAACATTGTCCAGTGAAGGATGGATGGGCTTTAATGTAAAGACGGGTTATTGGAAGTTCTACCATCCCAACGGTCAAATGTCGGAACAGGGAGGTTTTGCTTACGACAAAAGGGAAAGGTATTGGTTTTTCTATGACCAAAACCGAATACGTACCCAAGAAGGACATTATAAAGATAATGAGCGTTCTGGTTGGTGGTTGTTTTATGACAAAAAGGGCCGCATTGACCATAAATGCCAATTGACCAAAGGTATCGAGGATGGGTATTGTTTAAAGTATGCGGATAATAAATTGATATCCGCTGAAAAATATAGCTTAGGCAAAAAAATTGCCGAATGGAACAATTTCAGATCCTTTTCTCGTGAAAACAGTTTATCCGATTTGAAATAATGGCCGATATTACAGTAATCATTCCGGCCTTTAACGAGGCAGACTCCATTGCCCATGTCATAAATGAACTACCAAAGACCGTATCGGAAATAATAGTTATTAACAATAGTTCCTCAGATAATACCGTAAAAAACGCACAAGCGGCGGGGGCTACCGTGCTTACCGAAAATAAAAAGGGCTATGGTTATGCCTGTTTATGTGGATTGGACTATGTGGCAGCGCAATCCAAACTACCCGATATTATCGTATTTATTGATGGAGACTATTCCGATTATCCAGAAGAACTGGATAAAGTTGTAGCTCCAATTTTGGAAGACGATATTGATTTTGTTGTTGGAGCCAGAAAAAAAAGTTTGCGGGAAGAAGGTTCCATGACACCACAACAAGTTTTTGGGAACTGGTTGGCCACATTTTTAATGCGATTACTTTTTGGTGCAAAATTTACGGATTTAGGGCCTTTTCGCGCCATAAAATACGAAAAGCTCAAAGAATTGGAAATGGAGGACAAAACCTACGGATGGACGGTTGAAATGCAGTTGAAGGTTTTAAAGAAAAAAATGGCATATACCGAAGTACCAGTACGTTACAAAAGAAGAATTGGTGTTTCAAAAGTGTCCGGAACCGTAAAAGGTAGTATATTTGCAGGCATAAAAATATTAGGTTGGATTTTTAAATATAGTTTTAAATAACATGGCACTAACGATAGCGTATCTTATCATTATAATCTACAGTATTTCTTTACTGCTGATTTTCTTTTACAGCCTGGCGCAACTCAATCTTTTGGTCAACTATTTGAGCCAAAAGAGACAGAACCAAACAGCTCCAAAATTCAACCTGTTGGACCCTAAGGAAATTCCTTTCGTAACGATACAACTTCCCGTATATAACGAGGAGTATGTAATGGAACGTTTATTGGAGAATATCGCGAAAATAGAATATCCCAAGAGCAAGTTGGAAATTCAGGTTTTGGATGATTCTACAGATGAGTCCGTTAATGATACCGCCGCCAGTATCGCCAAATTGCAGGAGTCCGGATTGGATATTCAGCACATACGAAGAACCGATAGAACTGGGTATAAGGCAGGTGCCTTAAAAGAAGGACTTAAAATAGCCAAAGGAGAGTTCATCGCTATTTTCGATGCCGATTTTATGCCAGCCTCAGATTGGTTGAAGAAGACCGTAATTTACTTTAAGGACGAAGAAATAGGAGTGGTACAGACCCGTTGGGGCCATTTGAACCGTGACTATTCCACTTTAACCAAAATACAGGCCTTTGCATTGGATGCCCACTTCACCTTAGAGCAAGTAGGCAGAAACAGTAAAGGACATTTTATCAACTTTAACGGTACCGCCGGTATCTGGCGAAAAGAATGTATTCTGGATGCAGGTAATTGGGAAGGTGATACGCTTACCGAAGATTTAGATTTGAGCTACCGTGCCCAATTAAAGAATTGGAAATTCAAGTACTTGGAAGATGTCGAAACCCCGGCAGAACTTCCAGTAGTCATCAGTGCCGCTCGCTCACAACAGTTCCGTTGGAACAAAGGCGGTGCCGAGAACTTTAGAAAGACAGTTTGGAGTGTTATCACGGCGAAAAATATTCCCTTTAAAACAAAGTTCCACGGGGTTATGCATTTGTTGAATAGTTCCATGTTTCTTTGTGTGTTTCTAGTAGCTTTTTTGAGCATTCCTATGTTGTACATTAAAAATATGTATGCCCATTTAGGATGGCTGTTCGAGGCAACCAGTTTCTTTATACTAAGTACCATCATTCTTTTTGTTTGTTATTGGTTCACTTATAAGAGCATACAGGGCAGTAGTTTTGACAACTTTGTAGACTATATAAAAATATTCTTTACATTCTTTTCCGTGGCATTGGGCTTCTCCTTGCACAACTCCATTGCTGTACTGGAAGGTCATATGGGCAAAAGAAGTGAATTTGTACGTACCCCAAAATTCAATATCGGTGCGTTAAAAGAAGGTTGGAAAGGCAATAAATATTTGGCCAAAAAACTGTCCCCGAATATGATATTGGAATTCGCCCTAATGGTCTACTTCCTTTTTGGAATGTATAGCGCTGGTCCTCTTAATGATTTCGGATTGTTTCCATTCCACTTTATGTTGTTTTTGGGCTTTGGGTTTGTATTCTTTAAATCCCTAACAGCGAGAGCGTAGTACAAAATAGTAACGAAAAAGTAAAAAAGGATGGTCAATGACCATCCTTTTTTTAATTGATAAACCCATTTCAAAAACTTATTTTGAACATTTCACACCTACATTAATTGGATTGTTTTAAATTACACTTATAATAGGTACCTATATCCAATTTTTTAGCTTCTTATAAAGGAAACTGAAATTTTCACAAAAAACTAAATCATGAAAAAAGAATTGATTTATTTAATAATAGCATCATCCATATTAACATTTGGTTGCGACCAATCTACAAAGAAAGATCCTTTAAAGGAATCGACCGAAAAACCCTTAAAAAATAAATATGAATTAAAGGCGATTGATATTGAGCTTTTAAAATCGGAACTTGGGCTGGAGGGAAAAGAGGAAGATGGACAATTTAAAATTACCGTTCCGCAAAATGACCTCAATGTAATGGTCGATGGCTTTAAAATTATTCCCCCTATGGGATTAGGCAGTTGGGTAGCTTTTGCACCAACTTCTGAAGAACCTATGATTATGGGCGATATTGTTGTTACAGAAAAAGATTTAAAGCCGGTACAGCAAGAAGTAATCAAACAAGGATTAACGATTACTGCGATTCACAATCATTTTGTAAGGAATGAACCTGATGTCATGTATATGCATATTGGTGGTATGGGCAGTGCCCAAAAATTAGCTAAAAGCGTCAAAGCCATTTTAGATAAGGTCACGGAAATAAGGGAAGTAAATCCGTCCAGCGCAAAAATATCAACAGTAGAAAACACGCTTGACACAAAATTGATCGATAGTATTTTAGGTTTTAGCGGAACTATGAACAACGGAGTTTATAAAATAACCATTGGTCGACCTGATGTGAAGTTAAAGGAACACGGTGCGCCGGTAAGTACATTTTTAGGATTCAACACCTGGGCAAGCTGGCAAGGCACCCCAGAAAAAGCAGCCGTTGCAGGGGATTTTACGATGACTGCTGATGAAGTTGCACCAGTAATCAAGGCTTTAATTGAAAATGACATTGAAGTAGTTGCCGTTCATAATCATATGGTACACGAAAATCCAAGAATTTTCTTCCTACATTATTGGGGCATAGGGCAAGCAGAAAAATTAGCCAAAGGTTTGAGGAAAGCTTTAGACGAAACAGGAGTGAAAAATAAATAAAAATTGTAGATCATAAACATAGGAGCTTGGGTAATTTGTAGCATTTGGAAAAAAGCGATTAAAAATCAAAAAATAGCTTATGACGACAAAATATCCCTCTAAAGTATCTTATGGTTTATTGACTTTTATATTCCTAGTCTTTTTTACTCCATTAATTCCTAATTTGATTAATGATGGATTAAACACGAAAATGTTTGGTGTAATTGTATTACTGGTAATTGTCTTTGCATTTATATTACATATGTTTTTGAAGACTGAATATACAATTGACAATAACAAACTCAAAATTAGATGTGGGCCGTTCCCATATAAACCGATCGCAATAGCAGATATCAAGGAAATACATAAAACAAGCAGTATACTATCCTCACCTGCACCTTCATTTGACAGAATTGAAATTACATATGGAGAATTGAATACTATAATTATTTCGCCAAAGGATAAACTAAACTTCTCAAAGGACTTGATGAAAATAAATCCTGATATAAAAAATAATATTACTGAAATTTGAAAACGTGAGGCATGTATTTAAGCCAGTAACCGCTTCAAAAAATACGGCTTCGTCTTTAGGTCCTTTTTTAAATTTTAGGAAAAAACTACTTGGTGTTTTATCATGGGCATTCATCGGTTATGGTTATTTTTAGCATGGATAGCGAGTAAAATAAAGAAAACGCCATTGCACAGCTTATCAAAGCTAACCACGATTAGCTATTGAAAAAGATGTTCTTCTGTATTTATTCCGTTTTGACAGGGATAGGAAAATAGGTTAACATTGGGATACCATTCAACCAGTCTTATAAAAATCTAAAAACACGAATACACTATATTAGTTTGCAAAAAAACAACAAGCTTACAATCACAATCTCTTACAAATGAAAAATATAATTGTTCAAGGAATTCAATGGGATGCAAAATCCTCCTTTCAAAAAGGTCCGGCCAAAGCACCTTCACTTATACGAAAAGCACTTTACAGCGATTCTATGAACCTTTATACTGAAAATGGAATATCCATTGAAAATGAAAACGTAACGGACAAAGGCGATTTTGAAATCAAGGATTACTTCGATATTGAAAAAACTACAAGCCAACATTTAGGTAAAAACACGAAAGTATTTTCTTTGGGCGGTGACCATTCCGTCACTTTTCCCATAATCAAAGCTTATCACGACCATTACCCACAACTGGATATTCTACATATTGATGCACATGCCGATTTATATGATAATTATGAAGGAGACCCCTACTCCCATGCCTGTCCGTTTGCCCGAATAATGGAGAATGGCTTTGCGGTTAAATTAGTACAAGTTGGGATCCGAACTTTAAATCCGCACCAAGCGGAGCAAGCTAAAAAATACAAGGTTGACGTGCATGAAATGCGCAACTTGAATCTCGGCAATATTCCTAAATTCAAAAATCCCGTTTACATTTCGTTGGATATGGATGGATTCGACCCCGCTTTTGCACCTGGTGTTTCTCACCATGAACCTGGTGGACTTTCATCACGGCAGGTGATCCGTTTAATTCAAGGATTGGATGCGGAAGTGGTAGGAGCTGATATTGTGGAGTATAATCCTGATCGGGATTTTCAGGATATAACCGCGTATCTAGCGGCAAAGATGATGAAAGAGCTTTTAGGTAAAATGATGGAAAGGTAAAAACTTATTCCAATAAAAACCGCTAAATTGACCTATTCCTAAACCAACCCATTAATGTCCAATAGGCTTAAAACATTTTTGAAACTACATAAGGTTTCATTATTAGTGGCGGTATTAAGTTTAGCCTTCTATTATACGTTCGCCTATCATTTGGAGCGAACCGACTTTATTAAATTACTCACGCTATTTGCAGCACTTTTTTTCCTTTGCTTTAAACTGATTCAATTCCAGAAATGGAACTTTCGATTTTTATTGGCCGTTGGTATTCTTTTCAGGTTGATTTTTTTATTGGCAGAACCCAATCTATCTCAAGATTTCTACCACTTTATTTGGGACGGTCATTTGGTGACCAACGGTATCAATCCCTATTTGTATACGCCAAACGCAGTGATGGAGAATTTGGCAATTGTAATTCCAAACGCACAAGAACTTTATCAAGGTATGGGAGATTTAAGTGCTAAACACTACAGTAATTACCCACCTTTGAATCAGCTTATTTTTAGTCTGGCCACCTTTTTTGGTGGTAAAAGCATTCTGAGTTCTTTAATTGTAATGCGAATTACCATTATTCTGGCCGATATCGGGATTTTCTACTTTGGCAGGAAACTGCTAAAACACCTCAACAATTCCCCTCACTTGATCTTTTGGTATTTTTTAAATCCGCTGGTCATCATTGAACTTACGGGCAATCTTCATTTTGAAGGGGTCATGCTTTTCTTTTTTGTACTTTCCTTATATTTATTATCATTGAAAAAATGGCCATTAGCTGCCGTATTCTTGGCTTGTTCCATATCCATAAAGTTAGTTCCCCTATTGTTCCTACCCCTTTTCCTGAACTATTTGGGATGGAAAAAAAGTATGGTTTTCTATGTCCTTATTGGGGTGACTTCCCTACTGCTATTCGTTCCTTTCCATACCTCTGAATTTGTCCATAATTACACGGAAACTTTAAGCCTCTGGTTTTCCAATTTTGAATTTAATGCAGGATTCTATAATGTAATTAAACAAACCGCGATACAGTTTAATGCCAAGCCTTGGGAATTGATAAAGGTATACGGGCAAATTACGCCAATATTTACTGTAATTACAGTGCTCTTGTTTACTTTTCTTCGGAAAAAACAGGATTTAAATACGCTACTATCCTCAATGATGTGGGTACTGGCCATTTACTACTTTACGGCTACCACAGTGCATCCTTGGTATAGTATCTTTCTAGTTTTACTGACAATTTTCACTTCTTATCGCTTTGCATTGGTATGGTCTGCGGCCATTATTCTTAGTTATTTTGCCTACTCCCAACCCGACTTCAGGGAAAGTTTATGGCTGCTGGCCATTGAATATATCTCAGTGTATGGCTTTTTGGTTTATGAAATCAGTGCACATCGTAACAAAAAATGAGGTTTTTGTAAAAAAAAGGACATCGATGATGCCCGTTAAATATTATTTGTACATTTACCTTGTAATGAACGAAGAAATCTACTTTTTGAATTTCAACATGAGCCCAGTTGCTCTAGCGTGTCCGTTCACATCTCGTCGTCGTCGCCCGTAAGGGTAGTCCATATTCATGGAATTAGGTGAGTCCATTTCCGCACAAAAAATCAAAACTATTTATTTACTTTTAAACTTATTTGGCAATGAACATCATTGTTGCTAACACAGCACATTTTAAATACTCAGACGTGATTTGCGATACCATAGCGGAATCTGCTAAAATTCGCGGAACTGGTATTGCCAAACGTACTCCGGAATATATTCAGAAAAAAATGTCCAACGGTAATGCTATATTGGCACTGGATGGCGATAAATTTGCCGGCTTCTGTTATATAGAGGTCTGGGGACATGAAAAATTTGTTGCCAATTCTGGACTCATAGTGCATCCGGATTATAGGGGTCAGGGTCTTGCCAAAAAAATAAAGGGAAGAATATTCGAACTTAGCAGAAAGAAATTTCCGGATGCCAAAATCTTCGGAATTACCACCGGGCTAGCCGTAATGAAAATCAATTACGAGTTGGGTTACAAGCCAGTGACTTTTTCTGAACTAACCGATGATCCTGAATTTTGGAAGGGCTGCCAAACGTGTAAGAATTTTGACATCCTTACCCGTACGGAACAAAAAATGTGTTTGTGTACCGGCATGCTCTACGACGCTAAGAGCAAGAATAAACCAAACGAGAATAAAACAATGAACAGTAAGTCCTTTACAAGATTGAAAAGCATTAAGGAAAGTCTGTTTTTGAAGAAAAAAGAGTAATAAAAATAAATCCAATATTAGTTCGGGCGGAGTTGAGTACGGCCTTCTAGGTAAAATAGCATTCCGACAACCCTCGAACTGACAGAATAGTTTGAAAAAAATTACAATGAAAAAATTAGTTTTAGCCTACAGCGGAGGATTGGATACTTCCTACTGCGCCAAATATTTATCAAAGGAGAAAGGATATGAAGTGCATGCGGTAAGTGTCAACACCGGTGGATTTTCATCCGAAGAAATAAAGGAAATAGAGGGGAAGGCACTACAATTGGGTGCAACCTCTTATACCTCTATTGATGCCGTGCAGACTTTTTATGAAAAAGTAGTAAAGTATCTCATCTATGGCAACGTACTTAAAAACAACACCTATCCCCTATCGGTAAGTGCGGAACGAATAGTGCAGGCCATAGAAATTGTCAACTATGCCAAAAAAGTGGGTGCCAAGTACATCGCTCATGGAAGTACCGGTGCAGGCAACGATCAAGTACGGTTCGATATGATTTTTCAGATCATAGCACCAGAAATAGAGATCATTACCCCAATCCGTGATAATCAGTTGGCTAGGGAAGCAGAAATCGCTTATTTGAAGGAAAACGGCGTGGATTACCCTTGGGAGAAAGCCAAATATTCCATCAATAGGGGATTATGGGGTACGTCTGTAGGCGGAGAAGAAACATTGACCTCTGAAAAGGCCTTGCCGGATAGTGCCTACCCAAGCCAGCTTCAAGAAAAAAACCCAACGGATATCACCCTAACTTTTGATAAGGGAGAATTGATAGCCGTAAACGGCGAAAAGAATACCCCGGTCAATAATATCGAAAAGGTAGAGGCTATGGCCTCAAAATATGCCATTGGCAGGGATATCCACGTAGGGGATACCATTATTGGGATTAAAGGGAGGGTTGGTTTTGAAGCCGCTGCTGCGCTGCTCATCATTAAGGCGCATCATCTATTGGAGAAACATACCCTTACCAAATGGCAACAGTTCCAAAAGGAACAACAAGGTAATTTCTATGGTATGTTGCTTCATGAAGGAAACTATTTGGATGCCGTTATGCGTAACATTGAAGCCTTTTTGACCGATACACAAAAAATGGTATCCGGTGATGTATTTGTGAGCCTGTACCCGTTCCAATTCAGGTTGAACGGTATCGCATCCAAACACGATCTCATGAACGCTTCCTTTGGAAGTTATGGCGAAATGAATAAAGGTTGGACGGCCGAAGAGGCAAAAGGATTTATTAAAATTCAATCCAATGCCGGTAAGATCTATAACCATGTTAATAAGTAATCAGTGGTCAGTGGTCAAATAAATTATTTTATTTGGTCGAGGCCTGGAAATTTGAAAAATAGTATTCTCCTATTGAGGGGACTTTAGTGATGTTTTCGAAACGAGTTAAAAACACAAAGTAGTGAGTACAGAGTTTTGTACAGAAATTTACAAATAAAATCTACTTCATACTTTGTACTAACTACGCCGTACTAAAAAGAAAAGAAAAATGATCAAAGCAGGTATTATAGGTGGTTCTGGGTATACGGGAGGGGAGCTGATTCGCATCCTTCTGAATCATCCTGCTACGGAAATCGATTTTGTGTTTAGTACCACAAGGGCAGGCAAAAAAGTGACTACCGCCCACCCTGATCTTTTAGGAATTACGGATTTGGAATTTACCGGTACCGTAAATTTAGAGATCGATGTTATTTTTCTTTGTCTGGGTCACGGGAATTCCACCGCTTTCCTGAAGGAACACCATTTTTCATCGGACACTAAAATCATTGATTTAAGCAATGATTTTAGGTTGCATGCAGATGCCGATTTTGATGGGAAACAATTTGTGTACGGACTTCCAGAATTGAACAAGGCAAAAATCGAGGAAGCCCAATGTATTGCCAATCCTGGTTGTTTTGCAACGGCCATTCAATTAGCCCTACTGCCATTGGCAAATGCCGGTTTATTGGAAAATGAAGTTCATATCAATGCCGTAACGGGAAGTACAGGTGCAGGCGTTAGTCCATCGGCAACCTCCCATTTTTCATGGCGGAACAATAACATAAGCTGGTACAAACCATTTACGCATCAGCATTTGGGTGAAATCAATGAAACTTTGCATGGGTTACAAGGGAATGTAGGGAACCTATTTTTTATGCCCAATAGAGGGAATTTCACAAGGGGGATATTGGCAACTTCCTACACAAAATTTAAAGGAAATTTAGAAGAAGCAAAAAGCATCTATCACAATTTCTACAAGGATGCCGTTTTTACCCAAATGACGGAAGAGCCTATACATTTAAAACAAGTTGTGAATACTAATCAATGCCACGTGCATTTACACAAACATGAAAATCTTTTGCTAGTTACATCGGCTATTGATAATCTATTGAAAGGAGCGTCGGGTCAGGCGGTTCAAAACATGAATTTGATATTCGGACTTGAAGAGGATTTGGGATTGAATTTGAAAGCGGGGGTTTTTTAAAATGTTGATGGTTGATGGTTGATGGTTGATGGTTGATGGTTGATGGTTGATGGTTGATGGTTGATGGTTG